>JAPKZC010001124.1:0-3182 GCA_026394025.1 Candidatus Solibacter sp. | reverse complement strand
CCGAAGCGCAAGCACTTCCAGCCGCCCAAGCCGGACCCGCCAAAGCTCTCGCTAGATCAGCAACTCTCGTCGCTGACCAATAAGTTTCGCGTGAAGTGAATTCGAGGACGCCGTCTATGTGCTGCATGTCTTCGCCAAGACGATCCCGAAGGCATCCTCACGTGAAGTCGAGCTGGAAAGAAACGCTGCCGTGAGTTGCTGAAAAGGTGGAAGTGGTGCGGGTTCACAGCCTGGTTCACAACCTGCGCCACATCTGAATAGGCCGCCTCCCCCCGTGCCAATGGGCCGGTCTCTGTTGAGCGCGGTGCTACACTGTGCGTGCCGCGGTTTGGAAGGACACGTCGCACGACAACGCACAATAGAAGCGCGTGAACCGTTCCAATCCCCGGCCCGGAGGCTCGAGTAGCTGTCGGTCCACTCAGGACGTGAGCAGGCTATTCGAATCTCCCAGAAGTTAATCAAGCAAAGAAAGAGGAAGGTATAGACAAAGTGGCAAATACACAGTTAGCTATTGCTGAACCCAAGGGTAAATTGGGAGTCATGACGGTGGGCTTGGGCGCCGTGGCAACTACCATGATCGCAGGCGTCGAGGCTATTCGACGCGGGCGAATCTCGGAGATTTGGTCTTCGCCAGTTGGGACCTCTTCACCGACAACGCCTACCAGGCGGCGCTCAAAGCCGGCGTGATGGACAAGCAGCAACTCGAGCCGCTGAAGGACTTTCTCGAGACCATTCGGCCAATGCCCGCCGCATTCGAGCAGAAATGGGTCAAGAGGCTGCATCCCAATAACCTGCTGCCCGGCAAAACCAAGATGGCCCTCGCCGAGCAGATCGGGGAGGACATCCGCCAGTTTCAGAAGACTTCCGGTGCCGACCGTCTGGTGGTGATATGGTGTGGCTCCACCGAAACCTTTTCCTCGCCTCAGCCGATCCATCAGGACATCAAGTCATTCGAAGCAGGCCTATGCTCGAACTCTCCTGACATTTCGCCAAGCATGATCTACGCCTACGCCGCGCTGAAATTGGGTGTGCCCTTTATCAATGGAGCGCCGCACCTGACAGTGGACATCCCGGCGCTGACGAACCTCGCCGTCGAAAACCATATTCCCATTGCCGGCAAAGACTTCAAGTCCGGGCAAACGTTCATGAAGACGCTGCTCGGGCCGGGACTCAAGCTCAAACTGCTCGGCCTCAATGGTTGGTTTTCCACGAATATTCTCGGCAACCGCGACGGGGAAGTGCTCGATGATCCCGAGAACTTCAAGAGCAAGGAGGAAACCAAATCCTCGGTGCTCGACCGCTGCCTCCAGCCCGAACTCTATCCTGAGCTTTACAAGCGCTACTACCACAAGGTGCGCATCGAATACTACCCTCCCCGCGGCGATGCCAAGGAAAGCTGGGACAACCTGGATATCTTCGGCTGGCTCGGCTACCCGATGCAGATCAAGGTGAACTTCCAGTGCCGCGATTCGATTCTGGCCGCGCCGATGGCCCTCGATTTGGTGCTGTTCATGGACCTCGCCCAGCGCTGCCCCGACCTCGCGAAGATGGGCATCCAGGAATGGCTCTCGTTCTACTTCAAGGGTCCGCAGGTGGCCGCGGGCCTATACCCGGAGCACGACGTGTTTATTCAACAAATGAAGTTGAAGAATACGCTTCGCCACCTCCGCGGCGAGGATCTGATTACCCACCTCGGCCTGGAATACTACGACTGAGAATTAGCCGGTCAAAGGGGGCAGGGCTTACCCTGCCCCCAGGTCTGTACACCTTCGGTTCTCTCAGCAGCCTAACTTGCTGAAATACTCGAACCTGGTTCGTGCGTCCGGGATCGCCGGGCGGCCATCCTCGCCGACAAACCCCGGATCCCCACGGCTCACCGAAACCTGGTGGCCGAGCATCAGCCTGGTGCTTTGGAGGAACCAGGGCTCAAACTCCGCATCGAGCGCAAACGGGTCGAGCAGCGGGCGAGCCTCGGGCGTATTGTGCTCCGTGCCGTTGAACACCGGCCACCAGCGGCGGCGCGCCGCCGAGACAATTTCCGTCAGGCGCTCTCTGGTATTACGGTGCGGTATGACTTCAATGGCGTAAAAACCCGACGCTTCCAGACGATCGAGAAGCGCCTCCACATCGCGCTCGCCGGAGGTGACGGGGTTGCCGAGCACCGGGTAGGTGGGAATGGCTCCGAAGGCCAGAAACATGGCGCGCAGATCTTCGGACGGAATGAACGCATCCTCGGTCTCGCGCACGAAGCAAGGGGCGCCGGCCTTGAGGAGCTTGGCGCGGAGAAAATTCTGTAGCGCCGCATCGTCGGCTCCCGCCGGGGGAGCGACCGCGCAGCAGCGTTCGATCGCCTCCGTCACGTGCGCTCCCCGCCCGGCAGCAATCTGGCGGAGGCGGATAAGCGCGGCCCAGCCCACGTGCCGCTCCGTGGTATTGCCGCGCGGCGTCAAGGCACGCACGTCTTCCCACGACGGACCATCGGCGTCCAGCCGTTCGCGAAGGAGCTGGTCCACCTTGACGGTCATCTCCCGGTTGCGCAGCTCGAGGGCCGCGCGCATGCGGGCCAGATTCCGTGCCGCGAGGGAGGAGTCCAGCGGCATCCTGGTGATCCCTTTGGCGCAGAGATAGACGCGGCCGGGATTATCGGGATCGTTCAACAAAAGCCTGCTGGCTTCCGCGGCACGGTCCATGCCGACGGCCTCCATGGAAAACCCGGCGGCGATGCCGGCGATCCGGCATGCCTGGCGAAACTCCTCGTGCCCGGCCACGGTGTAATGGTCGTTGATGCCGAGGACCGCCAGGCCTTCCCGCGCGGCCTGCCAGACGGCTTCGGCCGGCGAGCGAAAGACGCTGAAGGATTCGTTGGTATGGATGTGGCAGTTGGTGCCCCGGCGGGGCCGTTCCGGGAGCCGCGCGCAGAGCTGGCGCAAGGCATCGAGACGGCTCGCTTGCGAGCCGCCGTGAAGAGCCGCGTCGAGCTCCTGCGTGAATTCGTTCATCGCACCATCACCTGTCCGCCGTCCACCACCAGCGTCTGTCCGGTGATGCAACGCGCCGCGTCGGAGCACAGAAATACGACCGAAGCGGCAATATCCGAGCGCTTGATCTCCCGCTTCAAGGCAGTGAGCGAAGTGTAGTAGGGAATCACTTCCTCGGGTTGGATGCCCTTCTTGCGAGCGGCG
>JAPKZC010000500.1:1431-4095 GCA_026394025.1 Candidatus Solibacter sp. | reverse complement strand
AGGGCTTTATTGACGTCAAAGGCGCGGGTTCGGACCTGCATCTTCCCTATTTCTACGCGGTGGGCATCGGAGTGCCGTACGACATTTACCCTTTGCACAACGGTTCGTTCGCCGGCATCCCTAACGATTTCGGATATCGCCTCTCTTTCCGGGTGACGGATTCCTTTGGCGTGCCGGTCGCGAACCTCCCGGTGTCGTTCCGGATAGTGTCGGGCGGCGGCAAGTTCAACTCGGTTGGCGGCGACAAGACAACGGATGCGCTCGGCAATGCGAGTGTGTTCGTGGACCTGGGACCGAGCGGCGACCAGATTTTCACCGGCACCGCCGGTGGGCTGACCCAGAGGTTCGAGGGCGCTCTATACAACCTGCCCGCCATTAAGAACGGTGGCGTGGTCAACGCCGCACCTCCATACCAGGCGGGGCAGGGACTGGCGCCGGGATCGTACATCTCAATCTTCGGCACCGATCTTTCCGATACCACCCTGGTCGAGAGCACGCAGTACCTGCCGCTATCGCTGGCGCAGGTTTCGGTGAGCTTCGATGGCGGCGGCAAGAGCCTGCCTGGCCGCATTCACTTCGTCAGCCCGGGACAGGTGAACGTGCAAATTCCGTGGGAGTTCCAGGGGCAATCGTCGGTCAAGATCAAGGTGACGAATTATGGACTCTGGGGCAATGTGTACACCGTGCCGCTGAACACCTATGCGCCTGGGATCTTCGCCATCACGGATGGCGCCACGAATGCGGTCGTCTGGAACGTGAGTCCGGGGACCAGTCCGGCGAAGCGCGGCGGAAGCCTCGTGATCTACTCCAACGGCCTGGGGCCGGTCAACGCGCCGCAAGCGTCGGGCGAGCCCAATCTGTCAGCGGACCTGGTCCGCACCAATGCCACGCCCACGGTGACCATCGGGGGCCGCACCGCTGGGTTGATATTCAGCGGCTTGGCACCCGGCTTCGTCGGTTTGTACCAGGTGAACGTGTCGGTCCCCTCCGATGCGCCCACCGGGACCCAACCCCTGAAGCTCTCCATCGGCGGCCAGGACGTAACCGTAAACGTAGTGGTGCAATAAGGGACTTGCTCCCAAGCTATAATGTGATCTTGGGAGCTGCTCCCCTCCGATGACCGACATTAAGAAGAAACTCCAGGATGAGATTGGTGTGCTCGAGTATGAGTACCTGGTCGAGCTGCCAAGGGAAATCCTGAAGGCGCGGGCCCATGGGGACCTGAGCGAGAACGCGGAATATCACGCGGCCAAAGACCGGCAGGGGTTCCTCAACGCCCGCATCGGCCACTTGAAGAAGCGGTTGGCGGACATGTCGATGGTCGATTTCTCCAAGATCCCGCATGACAGGGTGGGTCTGGGCTCCACCGTGGTGGTGCTCGACGTCAAGCGCGACGAAGAGGTCACTTACTATCTGGTGACCAGCGAAGAGGCCGATGCCGCCAATGGACGGGTTTCCACTACGTCGCCGATCGGCCGCGCCCTGCTCAACAAGGAAGTGGGCGACGAGGTCAAGGTGGTGAGCCCGGGCGGGATCAAAGATCTGGAAATCCGCAAACTCACCACCATCCACGACGAAGTGAAGTGATATGACTGGCACGCGCGCGATCGGCTGGTTCTTCGGCGCCATCATCAACGCAATTGTTCGCTGGCTCGCGCTGTCGAAGATTCACCCCAACGTGCTCACGTTTCTGGGGCTGCTGATCAATATCTGGGCGGCGTGGCTGTTCGCGGCGGGTAGTTTCCGCTGGGCCGGAGTGGTGGTGACCGGAGCCGCCATCTTCGATATGGTGGACGGACGCGTGGCGCGCGCCACCAGCCAGGTCACGCGTTTCGGCGGCTTCTTCGATTCCGTGCTGGACCGTTACTCGGACCTGGCGCTATACGCGGGCGCGCGCGGAGAACTCCATCCCTAAGTGCAAAGTCGGTTTCCTGGAGCGGCCGGAGCGTGTCGTGCTGATCATCATCGGTGCTCTTTTCGACCGCATGGCGGCGGTGTTATGGGTGATCGCGATCCTCTCCAATGTGACCGTCGTCCACCGCATGATCTACACCTTCCAGCAGGCCAAACTGCTGGAGGACGCCCAATTGCGCTCTGTGCCCGCCCGGCAGGAGTAAGGAGAAACCGCCCCTCCGCCGCGCTCCGCAACCCTGGGCTTGCTGCCAGTTGTGTTTCCGCGTTTTGCTTTGCTCTGCGCTTCCTCAGCGGCCTCTGCGCCTACGGTGAATCGAATTCTCGTCTGGCTCAGTCTTCCAGAATCACGTGCGCCATCCCGAGTTCGGCGGTATGGGTAATCGAAAGCGAAATATTTTTCACGCCTAACTTCTCGGCAAACCGGGCCGCCACGCCGTGCAGAAGCAAGGTAGGTTTTCCGCTCCGCAGGTTGGCCACTTCGAAATCCTGCCACCTCACACCGTGGCGCCAACCGGTGCCGATGGCCTTCATGCCGGCTTCCTTTGCCGCGAAGCGCGCCGCATAACGTTCGAACCTGTTGGCCTTGCGCTCCACATACGCGATCTCCGCGGGTGTGTAGATGCGGCGGATGAATTTCTCTCCGTAACGCGCGATGGATGCCTTGATGCGCGGGACTTCCGCCAGATCCACGCCGGTGCCGACGATCACTTCAGCTCCTGGCCGGTGGTAGTGATGGTCAAGCGTCCGTGC
>JAPKZC010000500.1:0-1384 GCA_026394025.1 Candidatus Solibacter sp. | reverse complement strand
GACGCCTTTCGTGCTGATCAGTGTGTCGGCCACCCTGCGCACCACGGCGGCCTTGCCGCGCACCACCAGTACTTCCAGACAGTGATCGTGATCCAGGTGAACGTGGAGCGTGGAGAGGATGGCGTGATGGAAATCGTGCTGGATATCGGTCAGCTTTTCGCTGAGTTGGCGAACGTGGTGATCGTAGACCAGCGTGACGGTGCCCACCACTTGGGCGTCCGGCGATTCCCAGGCCTCTTCGACTAGTTCGTCGCGGATCAGGTCGCGAAAGGCCTCGGAACGGTTGGTGTAGCCGCGCCGGCCGATCAGTTTGTCGAATTTTTCCAGGAGGGCGCTATCGATGGCGACGCCAATCCGGCTCAGGGCGCTCATGCGTACAACATAGTAGCATCCGCGAAATCAACCGGGGGGGTGACCCGGTGGCACGAATAATTGGTTCGTGCTATTTTGAAGGCAAACGTGCATATACCCGACGGATTTCTTTCGACGCCTGTGTGGGTCGCGCTGGACGCGGCGGCGGCGCCCGTCGTGGCATACGTCGTGCGCGTGGCCCAACGCGGGTTCGACGACGCCAAAGTGCCCCTGCTGGGTGTGATGGGCGCGTTTGTCTTTGCCGCGCAGATGATCAACTTTCCGGTCGGCGTCGGGACCAGCGGACACCTGGTGGGCGGCGCGCTTCTGGCCTGTACGCTGGGACCGGCGGCGGCGTGCGTGGTGATGAGCGCAATCCTGGCCATCCAGGCGTTGGTGTTTCAGGACGGCGGCATCCTGGCACTCGGCGCAAACGTGATCAACATGGCGATTTGCGGGGTGCTGGCGGGGTACTTGCCGTACCACCTGTGGGGGCGCTCTCGCGGACGGCGCGCGGCCATCTTCGCGGGCGGGGCGCTCTCAGTCACCGTGAGCGCGATGCTGGCGCTGGCCGAGTTGCTGATTTCCGGAGTGCGCATGCCGGCGTCGGTGCTGGGAATTTCCCTGGCGCTGTTTCTGGTGTCGGCGCTGATTGAGGGCGCCATCACCATGACGGTGATGAGCGCGCTCGAAGCAATTCAGCCAAACTTCGTGCGGCAACCGGCGGCGGGTGGGCGCTACGCGCTGGTGGCGGTGGGTCTGGCCGCCGTGCTGCTGGCGGCGGGCGGAGTGGTATTTGCGTCCACGGCGCCGGATGGCCTCGAGCAACTGGCGATTCAAACCGGGATCTCCGGACACGCGCGTACCCTGATTTCGACCCCGTTCAAAGACTACGAGGCTTCCTGGCTGGGCGCCGGATGGCCCGCGCAGGCGGGCGCGGGACTGGTGGGCCTGGCTCTGGTCCGCGGCGGTTGCGTGCTGATCGGGCGGAAGCGATAGGCCTGCCGTGCACCACGTCACATTGGACCAATGG
>JAPKZC010000450.1 GCA_026394025.1 Candidatus Solibacter sp. | reverse complement strand
CTTCGGCGGCCGGAACCTGGTCACTGACGCTGCCGACGAGCGGAGGGGCGAACAAGTACGCATTGACGACAAACGGGGCGGGTATCACATCATGGTCGCAGATCGACCTTACGGCGGCAGTGACCGGCAATCTGCCGGTGACCAACCTGAGCAGCGGTACCGGTGCGTCTTCTTCTACATACTGGCGCGGTGACGGAACTTGGGCAACACCACCGGGCAGCGGGAGCGGCATCACTACGATGACCACCGGAGCGTCCGATCCCGTGGCATCATGCACGGCACCAAGCACCTCGAATCTCGCTCTCTACACACAGACCACCACACAGGACCTCTGGGCGTGCGTGGCGACGAACACCTGGAAAAAGGTGCTGGCCACGGTGAACACCGGAACGTACACGGAGACTGGCCTCGCGGGTGCCGCTCCGTCAAATCCGGCAAGCGGATACGTGACCTGCTATTTCTCCAGCGTGTCGCTCACCCAGATTTGCCTGGACGCCTCGGGGAATGCGTTCTCCAGCGTCAAGACGCTGAGCGGGCGGGTGGCTAACCAGTTCGTGACGTACATCAACGCGGCGGGTGTTCAGCAGATGGCGGGGTTGGCGGCAGCGGACGTGACGGCGGCATGGTCGGGAACCTGTAGTAGTTCAACGTTCCTGCGCGGCGACGGGACTTGTGCGGCGACCGGCGGCAGCGGCACGGTGACCGCCAGCGGCACGCCGCTGATTCACCAGTTGCCGATATGGACTACAGCCACGGATGTCAAGGGGTTGGCCGTGGGGGCAACTGACAAGCCACTGGTGGGAGTGACCGGGGCTGATCCGGCGTTCTCCAAACTCACGCTAACCAATCCGTCGACCGCGGCGACTCTCACTATCGCGGATGGCGGAACGCTGCAACAGACCGGCGCCTACACGCTCAACCTGACGGCGACTGCGGCGAGCACGCCGACATTTCCGGCTGGTACAAGAACGCTGATGGCGACGGACACCGCGCTGTCTCTCTCTCAACTCGCCAATCAGGGAACGACCACAACCGTGCTGCATGGGAATGCGGCGGGAAACCCTGCGTTTGGCGCGGTTGTATCCGCGGATATCGCTGACGGGACAATCGCTGTGGCCGACTTAGCGGCGATTCTGAAGACACGGAGCTTCACCGTGGTATTCACGGGCAGCGGCACGGGAGGACTCCTGGATAATGCGGACGATCAGCCTGCTCTCTGGTACAACTCGCTGGGTCAGGGAGTGACCCTTACGGGCGTGTCCTGTAAGACGGACTCCGCCACGGCATCGCGAATTCAGCTTCAGCGTGACGATGGTTCTCCCGCGAACATCCTCACTGATAACGCCGGGGCAGGCCTCGATTGCTCAAGCACGCGCGGATCGGGAACTCTGAGCGGTACAGAGAAGCTCATCGCCAGCACGAACGGGATAGATTTCGTGATGGTGAGTGCGGGCGGAGTGGCGAAGTGGGTCAGCCTCACGATTACGTACACTTTGGATTAACTACCATGAGACTGCTATTTACTGGTTTTCTACTTTCCGCCGTGGCGAACGCTCAGTCATACGACGCGTCGGCCGATGGTGGCGGGCACGCTCCGACTACATCAGTCATTTGGAATCACACAGTTGGGAGCGGCAGCAATAGGGTAATTCTCGTCTTCGTCGGAACGTACAGCGCAGACAACAGTACCGCTGTGACCTACAACGGTACCTCGCTTGCGAAGGTCAACGCTGCCTCTCGCGGAAATGCGTATCTGGCGGCGTGGTGTCTGCGTGCTCCCACCAGCGGAACTCATTCGGTAGTAGTTACGCTCACGTCAGACTACGTGACGGCGGGCAGCATTTCGTACTCGGGGGCGGATCAATCGGCCTGCACGAGTCAGAATGCGACCAACACCGGCAGCAACAACGCCGCCACCAATACCATCGTGCCTCCCGATGCAGGATCGACATTGGCTGCGGGATATTACTGGGGGGCGAATGCTCTTACGTTGGCTGGTGGAACTACCGACACCTGGACGATCCGGCTCCGTAACGATGACGGGCCAAACGGGCAGTCCTACGCGATCACCGAGCTTGCATCCGCCACGGGATCTCAGACGGATCTGTGGCACACGGACGCATCGGCACCGTATGCCACGGTAGCTGTAGCGCTGAAGCCCGCAGGCGCGGCGACCACGGTCAGACGAAGGGTCGTGATCCAATGAGGCTATTATGGATCGGGTGCCTGCTGTGTGGTCTGGGCATGGGCCAGTCCTGGAGCGTCCAGGCCACGACGAACCTACCTGGGCCAAACCCTTATGGTGGTGCAACCTACAATCCGTGGCGGCAGAGCTTGCAGGGATGGCTTCCCTCGGTGGGTGGGGCTAACATCTACTCAACGTCTTATCAGGACTTCTCGTCTGTCTCGAACGTGTGGACGCGGTTTTCCTGGAACGGGGACACGTCCGCAAGTTGTCCTGTTACTGTGGATACCAGCACAGTGCCCGGATCTGGCCATCCTGGCCGCAGTTTCGACTATGATTGGCGGCACGGCATGTTTTTTGTTCACTCACGATTGCAGTGTGGAGGAGGAAATGAACTCAATACCCTGTTTTCATGGTGGGATAGTCGTGACAGCGCTACCAACACAGGCTGGCCTACGTTCGGCCCGTGGCACCAGCAGATTGCCCAAGGCAACAGTGCGGCCAACCCTCTGCTCGATGACGGCTGGATGTTCTACGATCCACTCAACAATGTCATGGTAGAGACATTCGGCTTGACCGCCGCAACGGCGCGGATCAATTCGATGCGTGTCTACTCGTATCACACGAACTCCATCACCTGTTTCAACGACGCTGGGACGGGTGGGTGTGCAGCGTATCGTAACGCCTCTCCGAGCGCGCGGGGGGCGACTGCGGGATTCTTCGACCATTACTATTCAGATCACAATGCGGGAGAGGCGCGCTATTTGTTCTTCGGGGGGTACGGTAGCGGAACGACATGCTTCAACGATGTGAACGCCTATTACCCCAACGGCTCTGTGTCTCTCTCCTACGCGGTTAACACGTGGCACGCACCCTCGGTCACGGGCACCGGCCCTGCCGTCAACAGCACGCCCTGTTACGGCTGGAACAGCGCATACGACACGCTGCGCGACAAAATCTGGGTCTACAAGAACAGCACGACAATGTCCGCGCTCGATGTCGCCACGATGACGTGGACGGAGTACTCCGTGAGTGATGCAAGCGGTGTGGTGTGCCCAAACAATAATTGCTCGATGATTTATGACGCGGCGGCGGACAAGCTGATTTTATTGGGGCGCACGTCAGGGGCAGTCGATAAGGTCGCAACCCTCAATCTCCAGACGGTAATTGCGAAGACCTGGACAGCGGGCGCCTATTCCACCAGTCAGACGGCGGTTCTTATCCCGCGACCGATTTCCTATCCGGCACTAAACACTCCGTATACAGACCCGCTGGGAGCCACGGTTACCAGGGTCACAGATGCCACACCAGGGGCGACGGCGCCGGCCAACTATCCTGTACCCCTCTACTCGCAAATCAAACCGACAGATTCTTCCGAACGGCTGATGTTCAATTCTGCGGGCCGGATCCTGGACATTACCAACAACTACAAGGATCTCGGAATCAACCTGTGGGCGGCGTTCCGAAGCGAGAACGCGATCTGGATGCGGACGGAAGCCCTGACGCTGAACGGACTTAAATACAACGAGAGCAACAAATTCCAGAAGTGCCTGGTGGTGATTACCGGCAACGGCGAATCGGAAGCGGGTACGCTGAGTTGCACGCAACTGGCTGATATGTCTCCGTCTTACCAGGGCTGTGCAGGAAACTTCAATCCCAACCTGGGACACGGCAGCGACATGAACCAGGTGTCACAGCAGGACCGGGATAAGGATGATCGGTATGTGGTTCTGACCTGCCAGAAGGTTTCTTCCTCCGGGATTGTAATGGTCGTTCTTAATGTTCAAACCGGCGTTACTGGTGCGGAGTTCGCGATTCATCCGCCAGCCAATATCGGTGGGTGTTCGCCGAATTTTGGCCCCAACTACGCTTGGGTGGGCTACCTGCACGAGTACGTGCTGGTGGACTGGGGCCTACCTTATACGGGCAACGGCAGGCTATGCGGAATCGAAACCTACAATCTTGCAAACGCCGCAAATCCATCCGGCTCCTGGGACTTCGTGGGGCAGGTGATACCCGACGCTACGCATGGCGACCTGGCAGTGGTTGGGGGCAGGGAGTATTTCGTGGCATTCGCCGCTGGATCTAGTTGGGGCGCACTCCAGGGCACCATTGCCAGATGCGTTGTGCCGGATGGTTGGAGCCAAACCAACCACGCGGGTTGTACGGCCATGCTCACACTGTCCGGCGGGGGGCACATCTCGGCCCACGCCTTTAAAGCGCCCGTGCCATACGTGCTCTACGATGATGATGAAGATGGAGGGACGGTAGATAGCCCATGGTACGCGGGACACGGGGAGGTCGTGAAGCTATACTGGGACTCCACGCCCGGCACCCCGCACATTGAGCGTCTGTTGCACACCAGGTCTTCAGGCAATTGGTTTGTGCCGTGTAATTCCTGCCAGGCCTCTAGCTATCGCGCTCAGGCCAAGGTGACCTCGAATATGGACGGGACAAAAGCGTGGTTTGCATCTTCGTGGGGGCCGGTGGATGCGGTGAACACGTACCTGATTGATGGTGTTGGTCCGGCGCCGCCAACGGGAACGGTGATTGGCGGCAAGGTGTCCGTTGGCGGAACGATAGCGAAGAAGTGAATATTCGCTATTCAGTTGGCCGGTTCCTATGAGGACCTGGCGATTGCTGGTCTGCACCTGATCCATTAGCGGAGAGGTATCGGGATAGCGACTGAGATTGAGTTTTAGACGATTCAACCAGTGCTGGAAGAGGGCCCCAGCGGGCGGGGAACCAGAAAGTCGTACGGGCGAGTCTGTTGGACGTTCATTAAACGGGCTCGGCCTGCGTCTTCGGGGGCGCCAGCACCGTGTGTGCTTCGGCGGTGGGAGGTGGGGGCGGTGATGAAGGGGGTTCCCCCGAAGTATCACTCTTCAGCGGCGGTACTGGTGCAACGGTCGGTTGTGCACTGGTAGGGGACGAGAGGGCTATTGTTGCGGCGTGCCTGGTGGGTCTGGGCGGTCGTGCGCATTAGTATTCGTCCATTACGAGAGCGGCGGCAGTTCGCCTGGAATTCAAGAGACGTTCGACGCGAAGCGCAGGCGATTCAAGGCAGTTCAGATTGGGAAGGCTGCGGGTTGACATGCCCGAGTCCCCAGCATATTGAGGACGGACCAAAATGAGATTATCGATGATCGTTCTGACCGCGTCGATGGCATACGGCGCGGTTGGCAATTTGCAGGTACGGGGGGTGACATCCACACAGGCCATTCTTGCGTACCGGGCGCCGGACACAAACCCGTGCTCCGTAGAAGTGAGTGAATCGCTGTCGTACCGTCCCTTGGCGCATGATGTCGATCCCGCCCTATTCGCCGGCTCGAACCTGGATACCCGGGAAGCAACGGCAGGCAGCCTGCAGCGCGTATTCGTGGCAGGCAGGAGAAAGGCCGAGAGGGGAATCAACGGCAAGTGGTATTCCCGAGCACTGCAGGCATTCACCACCCACTACTTTCGGATTACGTGCGGCGGCAGTCAAGCCGCTGGGAGCTTCCTAACGGCGAACATTGCACTGGGTCATACGTATGACGAAGCGTTACCGGCAGACCCGGCGGTGAGCACCCGGCCCTACTTCAGTGCGACGGGCTCTTATGCGTGGCCGGACTTCACCAATTGGGACCGCTCGAATGTCACAGCACGGCCGGAATCCGTGATCGACCCGCAGACTGGAATGCTGCTCAAGCGGTTGGCGCTTCCGCAAGATCAACCGATCACGTATTCGCCGGGCGGCGGCGACCATGATTTCACGGCCGCGATAGATAGCGCCAGTGCATGGGGAAGCCCGGCCGCCGCTATCGAGAACGACACAACGTCAGCAACGTTCACCGGCGTAACATCCGGGATGCTTTTCTTGCGTGACGCTGCTTTTTGGCTGAGCGGAGGCACAAACCTGTCAGACCTCACCCTCCCAACGGAATTTCTCACATTGTCGGTTAAGGCATGGTGTAGCGGCACGTGCGCCGGAGAAGATGCGAAGATTCAGGCTTGCCTTTCGATCAATGGGGTGACGTGCTGGCCCACCAATGCGACGGCGAAGTTCCAGGAAGTGGCTTTGGGTACAACGTCTCTACCAAGCACTTTCTCGGTACTCGGCACAACGGTTCCGATCCTAGATGCCTGGACCCCGCCGGGCTTTGCGCCTCTGACCCGGGCGGACTTATCTGAACGCCAAGGACTGGTAGATGTTGATGCCAACGGCGTTGCCACATGGAAACTCGGGGGTAACCCCAACACTTACTTCAGCCCTAATTGGGTTGTCGGAAGCCGGATTACGATCGCAGGATCGGAGTGTCGAATCACGGCACGTACGGGCATAACGACATTGACAATCAATCCGGCGTCTTGCGTGCCGGCGCTATCCGTGCCGTTAACAGGCGCTGCATACTCGGGCGCCAGCTTCGGGTTTCTGGTGCGTAAGAAAACATCGAGCACGGATACAATCAACATTCAGTATGCAAAGTACACGTCGGGAACTTCCCAATACATGGATTTCACTGCCAGCGGTTCGTCCAAGTTGTGCAGCGACACACTTACTCTGAACACTGTCACGGGGGGCTTAGGTTACCATTGCGTTATGGTTAGCGGTTACCCGTTATTGTACTGGATTGACCACGTGACGGGGGACGCGAACTATCTGGGAACGTTCACGCTTCCGGGCCAAGCAGGTACAGACGGGTGGGCGGGAGGTGTCGGAAGTGGATCGTTTGTGGGCACGACGCCAAGCGCGCCGGAGCACTTCTACACGTCAGCAACTGACAACGCCGGTAAGAAGATCATCCTGTCATGCACGCTGACCTCGACGAATCAGCCGGGTAATGCGACCATCGCATGCACGAACATGACTCCCGGATCGACAGGTAAGGATATCAACGCTCTGGCGACGGCATTCACCGCTTCAGATACTCCGGCGTTTGACAGTAGCGTCTTCTCCCTGGGAGTGGCAGGGCAACAGGGCACGAAGGTAATAATCGGCGCTGCACGTGGTTCGCAGGACACTGTCGCTTGGACAATGGTCTTTGACCCGGACAAGGTGGATACGGCTCCGGGGTGTGTTGGCGGAGGCGCTCCTGGCTGTGTGATCGCGGCTCAATCCACCTGGGGGACCTCGCCTGCCCGCTGGTGTGTCAGTCATACCCGATTTAACGCAGGGAATAGCACCCAGATGTGGATCGCCGGAAAGTATATGTCCGACCAGGGCACTCCAGGAGATGGGCCTTACACATCGGCAGTTGCGGCCGCATCGACGGAGATGCCGGCCAGTCCCCACATTGCGGCCGGGTCTGGAGTGTGCCCTGCCGGTAGCCGGGGCTGCGACGTGATCACGGTTGATGGTGAGCCCTGCGACCCTTCCCCGCGGGGCGGTGAAAATGCGGGGTCCTACGTGTGTCCCAAAAACGCAGCGAAGGCGTTCCTGCAGAATGCAGCGGTGGGTGACGTTGCCAAGATCGAAGGTGAGTTTGTGAGGCTCCTCGCCAAGAGTGGGACCAGTTGGACGGTGCAGAGGGGCTACGGATACACTGGCAGTGCGATCAGCCCTCCGGGACCTATCAGCCACAGCAACGGCGCCACATTGGATTTCCAGTGTATGGCGCGGGACTTCAGCAACAACGGGGTCTACACCTGGGACTGGACCTGGGACACGGCGACAGACCCGCATGCGACCAACAGCGCTGGGACGACGGTAGTAAACACCTTCCCCTATGATCACGTGAACCCGCGACCGGATGTGACAGTTGGTGGAACCCCGTCATCCGATCCGGCGTGTGGAAACTGTTATGGCGTTCGCGATGACGGCGGCTCATTGGGGGATGCCCCCAATAAGTACGTCACGTATGCGCCCACCTTCGCCGGCAAGAGCGGCCCGACAGCCTTTCTTGAGCGTGCGCAAAACCACCCTGGCTGGTTGCAGGATAGTGCACCGGCCGCGGAGAAGAAGTGGTTCATCGATGGCCGGCCGCTGAAGGCGTTGATGGACATTAGCGACTCCGCGGTTGCCGTATCGGGTCAGTTGTATCGGGTCACCTCGACGACTCTGGATGGCGATAATCTCAGCAAGATCGGAAGTAATATCTACGTTGTGAGAGAGGCCCCAGCGACCCTGGTGGCAGGTGGAAACTGTTCGGCAGGAAGCCCCTGCCCAATCTGGCGCGACACTACGCTGGTGGAAGCGATAACTACGCCATGCACGATCACGCTCAACAGCGGAACCGGGTCTGTATTTGTACATCGGCAGGCGGCCGGCGGGTTGGGCGTAATCTATACGAGCGGCTTGTCCATCTCGACCGACACCTGCACGGCCACGGTCGGCACTAATTACCCCATCGCGTACGATACATGGAGGCTATGGACGTGGACATCTACCGCAGGAGTGTGGGCGGTGAGCGGCACGGACATGCGGCATGATTCCTCGGGCTCCCTGGGAGTGATCAACCGCAAGATTCAAGCGACGTGGGCCTCCTGCGGTACACAGGCGCTGATCGACGTAAGCAGCGCGGTGACCGGAGATGTTCTGGGCGACACTTCCTCGGATGCCTACAAATACTGCGTTGCGCGTAAGGCTGGGGAGTGCCGTTCCGGGTCTCTGCCCGGCGATATTTACGCCAACTGTCCGAATGTAGTCAAGCGCAGTGGCGTCTCGTATGGCTGCTCCTGGTGGAACGAGAATAACGATTCCGGTGGTGATGTGTGCGTGGGCAACATGAGCGCATACCTGAATTCCATTGTCCAGGTTGGTTTCGCAGCCACCGACCTCGTCGGGGCACTGGGAAGGTCTCTGACGAAGGGGCTGGGGCGGAATAAACTCATGGACGATTACTTCCACGGCAAGGCGCTCTCGGACGCTTCGTGGATGTTCTTCCGTTCGCTGTATACCGGAGGGGCGTGGACTGATGTTTTGCTGGGCAAGCTACCCCCGTACCCACCTGTAGATTCCGTGGTTCGCGCGACATTCGAAGCAATTCCGGTGAAGTTGACCCCACCTGCGGGACTGGCGGTCAATAATGCCGTTATCCAGTTTGGATACGCGGAAAACGGGGGGCCGGGACAGTTCTACTGCACGAGCCGGCAGGAGAAGTGTTTGGCGACGGCAGTAGTAGTTCCAGCAGTGCAGTTCCTGTTCCCCTCCGATGGTACGGGCGGTACGGAAACGGGAGTTACAGGTTTGCCGTGCGCAAATGGCTGCAGTATCGCGATCCCAGCGATTTCGCAGCGTGTGCTGTACTACCAGGTAAAGTATCGTGATGCGTCGAACGGGACTCTGGCAACCGGCCAAATCGAAGCAGTTGCGATTCCGTAACGGGTCCAAAGGCGAGACCCGGCAGGTGAGTTAGTCTCGAATATGCTGATATGAGCCAACCCCGACAAGGTCTCGCCGGTGGGGCGCAGTCAGCTAGAAGTACAGTTTAACGCCGCCCTGCAGGTTGCGCACGCGGCGCCAGATGTCGGGTGAGGCGTCGGGATTGTAGAGCAGGCGACCCCAGATGCGATGGCTGTACTCGTATTTCTTCCAGTCCCAGCGCGGGGTGAGCGACGGATCGGCGTAGGCGGTGCGGTTGCCCGCGATGCCGGAGCCGCGGCGGCCCTTGAAGGAGAGCGGCTCCATGATCTCTACGCCATCGCTGCCGCAGAAGCGGAAGGCGCGGGAGTGGGCAGCGGCGGTGAGCGGGTCGCCCCAGAGAAGCAGGCGCTGGGTGCCGGGCCAGATGCGGTGGAGCACGCCCCACTTGCGGTCTTCGCGGAGGAGGTCGCCATAGCCGTAGCGGAGGAAGCTGCGGGATCCGGCGCTGAACTTCATCAGGCCGGTAGCGTCGCGTCCGGGCTTGGGCCGTTCGGGTTCGCGGATTTCGGCCTGATGGTAGGGCATGCCGAAGTGCTCGGCCCAGTACTTGGGGGAGATCTTGACCGGCAAACCAGTGGCCACGGCGGTGTCTATCATGGTCTGGTCCATGCCCTTGGCGTGCATGTCGATTTCGACCTTGCGGCCGCAGGTGGCGACACCTTCGAGGACGGTCTTCCAGAACTGGTAGCTGCCTTCCTCGACGCCACTTTCTCCGTGCACGCGGAAGGTGACGCCGCTGACGGCGGGGATGGCTTTCAAGAGCGCGCGGACGGCGTCGCGGCAGTAGGGCCCATGGGTGTCCGCGTTGAGCCCTTCGATGCTGTAGTTGGGGCGGGGGCTGTTGATCCACTCGTAGCCGCGCATCCAGATGCCGAGTTGGAGCTCCATGCCGCGCGCCACAGTCTGTTCGCTGATGAACTTGAGCATCTCCAGGTTGCGGTCGCGTTCGGAATCGGGGAGTTGGGGTACGCAGACCTTGTATCCGTCACGTTGCGGAGGAAGTCGTAGCCGATGCCGAAGCTGAGGTTGAAGCGGTTGAAGCGCTGGGCGGCGAGCATGGTGAGGTAGCGCGGCCACATTTCGCGGTCGTTGTACCACGGCTTGTCTTCAATGTCGCTGGTGAAGAGGCGGGTGACGCTGCGGAAAACGTTGGCGGGGCGTTCCGCAATTTGGGCTGGGATGGCGAGGGCGGCGGCGGGGTCGGGTGAGTATTGAACACGGTCGGTGAGTTCGAGGAGAGCGTAGACCAGACCGCGTGGATCGTGGCCGGCGGCGACGACGATCCAGAGGTCAGTGGCGGCGGTCTGAGCGACGCGCTCCACGATGCGGACCTGGACGCTGCGGGCGGCGAGCGCGGCGGAGAGTTCGCCCGCGGCCCAGCGCGACGCCGGAGCAGCCGCGACCGGGTCGGATCAAGCACGATCGCGGCGGTGCGCGCAGGGGCGCCCAGGAGGCCGGCCGACGCGGTGGCGCCGAGGGCGGTGGTCTCGAGAAACTGCCGGCGGTTGAAGCGGGGGGAATTCATATCAGAACTCGATTCTGCCGTTGAACTGTATCATGCGGTTCGGCGCGCCAGGAAACACTTCCATGGGACGTATGCGATCCGGCCAGTTCCCAGACATGAGAATACTCTCAAGAGTTTGTACAAAACTGTCATATTGCACGCGCGCTGGGTTGAACTTGACGGTAGACTTGATTCAGATAACAGTGCCTGCTGTAGCGGATTGGGGTGCGCAGGCCGAAAGGAGACATCAATGGAACGCCGCGTTTTCGTAGGCGGGATCCTGGCCGGCCTGGCCGTGCCACGGCCGGCGAAGGCCAAAGCGGGCGGCATCCCGATGCGGGTGCTGGGCAGGACGGGCGAGAAGCTCACGATTGCCGGTGAGGGCGGGGCACGCTTTCACCTGATTCCCTTCGAAGAGGGGAAAGCCCTGGTGCGCCGCGCGTACGACCTTGGGATCAACTATTTCGACATGGCGCGAAGCTACGCCGACGGGCACGCCGAGGAAGTCTACGGCGCGGTGATCCCGGAGTTCCGCAAGGATATCTTCCTCACCTCGAAATCGGGCCAGCGCACGCGCAAAGGCGCGGAGGCGGAACTGGAGACGTCGCTGCGGACCCTGCGCACGGACCACCTGGACCTCTGGCAGATGCACGGCGTCGCCCGCATGGAGGAAGTGGAGCGGATCTTCGCGCCCGGCGGCGCGATGGAAGCATTCCAGGCGGCGAAGAAATCCGGCAAGTGCCGCTACATTGGGTACACCGGCTGCCGCGACCCGCAGGTGCACGTCGCCATGCTGCGCCACGCGGAGCAATACGACACCGCGTTGATGCCGCTGCATGCGGCGGACACGAGTTTCTCCGACTCGGCGGCGATGAGTTTCGAGAAGACGGCGCTGCCCGCAGCGATAGAGCGCGGCGTGGGGATCTTCGGGATCAAGGTGTTCGGGAACGCCGTCCTGCTGCGCACGTACAGCGTGAGCGACTGCCTGCGCTACACGTGGAGTCTTCCGGGGGTCACGGCGACGCCGTTGGGGTTCACCACGATCGGGCAACTGGAGGACGACGTGCGGACCGCGCAAAGCTTCAAGCCGCTGGGGGCGGAGGAACGGCAGGCATTGGCGGCGCGCGCCGCCACCGGCAAGTTCGACGCGATTCGCGGGCCGGCGCTGGAATACTGGAAGACCCGGTGGTAGCGGACGGGGCAGGCGCTCTGCCTCCGGGCGTCTGCCCCGCAGCGCCGCGGTCAGAAGAACAGCTTCAGCCCAATCTGCATGGTGCGCTGCGGACCGATGTTCTGGGGGAGGTCGCGGTATGCCGTCCAGATGTTCTTTACGGTGTTTACCGCGGCGGGCCGAGTTGTTGAGCTGGCTGCGCCAATCGGGGTTTCGGAATGGCTACGTTCTGGTTGAGGTACGCTGGGGTGTTGATGCGGGTCAGATCGGCGAAGATACCGTTGGAGGGCTAGGCCGCCCAGTTTTGGGGGAGGATGAGCGGGTTCCAATCGACCTGAACCTGCCCGCCCGCGCGGCCTCCGTTGGTGGCCAATTGGTCACTCTTCGGGCTGAGGTCGGGATAGGGCGGGCTGAACAGGCAGTAGGTGGGGACGTGAGAGATGCCATAGCCGCCACGGACCACCTTGAGCCACTTCAAGTTTTCCAGCCGGCAGGCGAAGCCGAAGCGCGGCTCGATGTTGTTGTAGCGGGTGGGAAAGAGGGTGGCAGGGCCTTTGCCGAGTCCGGAAAGCTGCACGTAGCCTCGGACCTTCACGCCCTGCGAGTTGACGGCAAAATCGTCGATGAAGTTGCCCTGGTTGTGGTTCTTCTCCGAGCGCGGGACTTCTACCTGGAGGCGCAACCCAAGGTTCAGGGTGAGCCTGGGGGTGACTTTGAAGTCATCCTGAACGCACCCGGCGTAGTATTTCCAGCGGTACTGATAGGGAATCACCGCCGGTGCGATAGTGACGCTGGAGGGGAAGCCTAGCAGGAAGGTCGCCGCGCCGCGGTCGGTGGCGGAACCGGCAGGCAGGCCAATGTACGTCTGGGTGTTGGCGGATCCGATGCCGGTCATGCTGGCGGCGAAGCTCCAGCTTCCCTGCACACTATTCCAGGTGGTGACGTTCTGCTGTGGCGTCTGGATCTCGACGCCTGCCTTGAGGCTGTGGCGACCGCGGCTGTAGCTGAAGATATTGACCAACCGGTAGATGTTGTCGCTCTCGAAGTTCCCGGTGCCCGCGACCCCGCTGGCCGCACCATCGAAGTTGAATTTGGGCATGCCGAACTCGTGGGGGAGGGTAGGCCGAACTCCTTGAACCAGTTCTTGGAGTTCTGGAAGGCCGGCGCGATACGCGAGTTGTTGGAGTGGTTGTAGCCGAGCCGGAGTTCGTTGACCTTGGTGCCGCCAAACGTGTGGGTATCGCTGAAGGAGTAGCCGGTGCCGATGCGATGATCCGAAGTGTTCATATCGAGCAGACTGTCCTTGCCGCCATAGTAGAAACGTTTGCGTGGGCCGGACCGCCAGAGAGGCGGAAGGTGAACCGGTTCACGGTGCAGACCACCTGGTCCCACTTCATGAGGTGGCGGTTCTCGACGTTGTTGACGCTCATGGCCGCTGCCAGGACGGAATCCACATGGGCAAAGTACTTTTCGTTGGGGCGGGCGAAATCATTCTCGCGCTGAAAGGGTGCCTGGCCTTCGCGATTGCGGGTTTCGGGGGCCATCGCGAGCATGGCCTGTATCGCCGTAAACCCGTGGGCTTTCCTCGC
This sequence comes from Candidatus Solibacter sp., assembly GCA_026394025.1. Lineage (GTDB taxonomy): Bacteria > Acidobacteriota > Terriglobia > Bryobacterales > Bryobacteraceae > Solibacter. The sequence goes on along the minus strand of JAPKZC010000450.1, from coordinate 3,118 downwards.
GACCAGGTACTCCTCCGCGTCGGTAACGGTAAGTTGCGAAAGAAGGGGCAAGAAGCTAGTGCTAGTCAGGCACAGCACGGCTGAAACTGTACCGCCAACCGCCGCCGGGAATTTACTTCTTCCGGATCCCTTCAAGGCGTCATCAAGAGTGTGCGCGCGCCAAACGCGGGCGCCGGAACCCTTCGGGAAGGAGCGGTGCTCGTGTGCAGGAAAGGCCGCGGTGGTGACTCTTTTCTCAGGGTGAGCTTGTTTCTTGAACCGCCGGTCCACGTACCTTGCGGCGGTGGAGATTCTCAAGGTTGCGCCGCCGGGCGCTATCCAGAAACACGGCGGCAAAGATGACGGCGGCGGTAATGAGCGGAAAAAGGTACGGGTCCGCGCCGGTGACGACGAGCCCGTTTTCGATTGCCTGAATCAGCACCGCGCCGATGAGCGTTCCAGGAAAGACCGTTCCGCGGCCACCGAACAAGCTGGCGCCGCCCAGCACGGCGGCGGCGATGGCGGCGAATTCGCGCTGGCTCCCGAAGGTGGGGGAGACGGCCCCCAACTGAGCGACGGCCACCAGGCCGCTGAGCGCGGCGCACAGGCCGCTCGCCGCGTAGGCAGCCACGAGGATGCGCGCCACCGGGACACCGGCACGGCGGGCTCCGGCGGCATCGTTGCCGGCGGCGTAGATCTGGCGGCCGAACTGCGTGCGCGTGAGAACCACGTGGGCGCCAGCGAGCACGCCCGCGAGAATCCACACCGGCGCCGGGACGCCCGCCAGCCGCGCCGCGGCCAGCCGGAGAATCCCCTCGGGCAGGTTCATGGCGCGGGTCTGGGTGAGGTTGAGGCCCACGCCGCGCCAAAGGTATAGGGTTGCCAGCGTGACCACGAATGGCATCAGGCGCACCCGGGATACCAGCAAGCCATTGGCGAGCCCCGCGATCACACCGGTGGCCAGCGCGGCGGCAAGAGCGAGCGGCAGCGGAAACCCGCGCAGCAGGAGCCAGCCCGAGACCCCGGCCGAGAGGTACATGAGCGAACCGGCGGAAAGATCCACACCGCCGGTAAGCAGAACCAACGTCATGCCGACGGCGACGATGCCGAGCGAGCTCGCCTGCACCAGGATTTGCAGCAAGTTAGCGGGCGCCAGGAAGCGCGGCGAGACGGCGCCGAAGGCCAGGAGAACCGCGGCAAGAAGCAGCAGCGGCGCCGCGTCCAGCAGCTTGAGCCGCAGGTTGCGTGGGGCGGTCATAGGGCCACCCGCAGAATCTGCTCGCGGTCGAAATCCGGGCGGGCGATGGATCCGCGGATTTCCCCGCGACGCATCACCAGGATGCGGTCGCACAAGCCGGTGAGTTCCTCGATTTCGGAGGAGATCATGAGAATGCCGACGCCGGTTTCGGCAAGGGCGGCGATGATGCGATAGATCTCGGCGCGGGCGCCGACGTCGATGCCCCGGGTGGGCTCGTCTAGCAGGAACACGCGGGGCGTCGAGACTAGCCACTTGCCGAGCGCCACTTTCTGCTGATTGCCGCCGCTCAACTGGCGGACGGGTTGGCGGTCCAGGTTGGCGCAACGCACTCCAACGCGCGCTGCCACGGGTTCGAGCTCGCTGGACCGGGGCTCGACCAGCGCGAGGTTGGCCAGCACGCCGGCGGGCATCAGTAGGCCGTCATCCCGGCGATTCTCGGTGAGGAACGCGAGGCCGCGGCGGATGCGCTCTCGCGGCGACAGGTGTTGAATGGGGGCCCCGGACAAGAGGATCTCGCCGCGCTCGCAGGGGTCGAGCCCAAAGAGAATCCGGGCGCACTCGGACCTGCCCGAACCCATCAGGCCCGCGATCCCCAGGACTTCGCCGGAGTACAGGGTGAAACCGACGTCCTCGAGGACGCCGGGGTGGGTGAGTCCGCGCGCTTCGAGGAGCGGCGCCGCATCGGAGGGCAGGGGACGACGCTCCGGGTAAAGCTGGCCAATCGGGCGGCCCACCATGGAGGAGATCATGCGTTCCTCCGTGAATTCGGCCGCAGGTCCGGTGGCGGCGACTTCGCCGTCGCGCAGGATCAGAATCCGGCCGGCCAGGCGGCGGACGTCGGCCAGCGCGTGCGAGATGTAGAGGACGGCAGCCCCCCTGGCCTGTAGGCGCTCAATGATGCCGAAGAGGCGCGCGGATTCGTTGGCGGTCAACGAAGTGGTGGGCTCGTCGAAGATGACGACGCGGGCGTCGCGGTGCAGCGCTTTGGCGACTTCCACGAGTTGGCGTTCTCCCTGCGAGAGGCGCTCGACGGGCGCATCGGGGGAGAGCGGCAGTTCGACGGCATCGAGCAGTCGGCGCGCGGCCTGAGCGGCGGAGCGGCGGTCGATGAGCGGGAGGCCGAGCACCCGGCGGCGTGGAAAACCGGTCAGGAACAGGTTCTCCGAAATGGTCAGGTTGGGGAAGAGGTTGAGTTCCTGGTGGACGAAAGAGACGCCGCGCGCCCCGGCTTCGGACGGATCGCGCGGCGCGTAGGCTCGGCCTTCGAGCACCATGCCGCCCGAGTCTGGCGCAATCACACCGCCCAGGATATTCATGAGCGTGGATTTGCCAGCGCCGTTTTCGCCCGCAATGCCAAGGACCTCGCCCGGCGCCACCGTCAGGCTGACCTCGCGCAGTACCGGCACTTCGGAAAAGCTCTTCGAGATCCGGTCCAGCCGTAGCGGGGTCATTCGACGGCCTCGCCGATGATGCCCTCGCCGCTGACGCGCTGCGCCGCGGAATCGAGCATCGCGGCCGCGAGGATGACCACGCCCTTCGCCGTCAATACGAGGAAAAAGGAGAGGCCCAGCAGGTTCAGGCTGTTGTCCAGCAGGGCGACGAAAAGCACGCCGGCCAGCGTCCCCGCGACCGTGCCGCGCCCGCCAAACAGGCTGGTTCCACCGATCACCGCGGCGGCGATCACGTCCAGGAAAATGCGCTGGCCCAGCACGGGCGATCCGGTTTCGAGGCGCGCGGTGTACAACACGGAGGCCACGGCGGCGAGCAAACCGCTCACGCTATACGCGGCAATCGTGACAGCGTGCACCGGGACGCCCGCTACCAGCGAGGCGCGCGCGTTCATCCCGGTGGCGTAGAGCCAGCGGCCGAAGATGCTGTACC
>JAPKZC010000832.1:5586-11481 GCA_026394025.1 Candidatus Solibacter sp. | reverse complement strand
GTGCGCTGCGGCCCTTGCGCGACGACGGCGTACTGGTGGTGGGCAGCGGCGGAATCGTGCACAACCTGTCGCGCGTGCGGTTCGCCGACAAGAACGCGCCGGTGGACGAATGGGCCGCGGAGTTCGACGGCTGGGTGGCGGAGCAAGTGGAACAACGCGCAATCGGGAAGCTGTACGAGTATCGCCGTTCGGCTCCCCACGGCCGCCTGTCGGTGCCCACCACGGAGCATTTCGACCCGCTATTCGTGGTGATGGGAGCGGCGTGGCCGGACGATAGTATGGAGACCATCTTCGCGGGATTCCACCACGGGAATCTATCCATGCGCAGCTTCTGCCTGGGGTGACCGCTCCGGGCGGCTGGACAGGCACTGGCGCGTGCAGCATCTTCGCGAATCGATCCGAACAGCCATCCGGCTCCCTTTGGGCAAGTACAATAGAGCAGTATGCCTCGCGATGAAATATTCGTCAGTTATAGCCACCGCGATCGTCGATGGCTTGACGAATTGGTTATTACGCTTGCGCCACTGATCCGCAAACGGAGCATCACCGTCTGGGACGATACCAAAATCGGTGTGGGACAAAAGTGGAAGGCCGAGATCATTGCAGCTCTGGAACGGGCGAAAGTCGCCGTCCTGTTCGTTACCAGGAATTTCTTAGCATCTGAGTTCATTGCTAACGAGGAGATGCCTCGCCTCCTCGAAGTAGCCAAACAGGCCGGGTTGACTGTGGTGTGGATTGCCGTAGGCGATAGCCTATACGAGGAGACGGAAATTACCGAATACCAAGCCGCGAACGATCCTGCAAAACCCCTCAACTCGCTGTCCGAGGCAGAGGTTGATCGGGAGCTTGTGAGGATTGCCCAGAAGCTGAATTCCCTCTTACTGAAGCCACAATCGGCGGAGGTTGCCGGCGCGGGAGATCTGAAAGGCACGGCCGCGGAGGCAACCGTGCCAGACACTCTCTTAGACCAGATAGTCGGAAACCGCATCGAACAGGGCGCGATCGCCCGCTCGCGGGAAGTCATCGGCAGTTTCGCAGAGGATGCGCTCACGCCAGTGCACCGGCGCCTCCGGGAGGAACTCGTCGATGGCAAGTCGGCGTGGCGCAGCATTCACGCCCTGGCGGGCAAAGCGGGCGTGCAGGAAGGAGCGGCGCTCGAGATTCTGCGGGCGGACGACGGTGTCGAATTGGGACGAGCACAATCCGGCAAGGTGATCGCTCGCCTCAAGACGCAAGTTGGCGCATAAGCCGCGCGACACCGGGTCAACGCTTCGATGTGTCTGGGCCCAGCCCTAGGGAACCATTCCGGTTTATGCGAATTCAGCTCCCGGACCATACGGATCAACCCTCGCAGTCGATCACACAGGATCTCCAAAAATGGGGCTTGCGCCAGCACACCATCATCTAGGACAATCATCATGGGTCCTGAGGCGCGCCGTCGCCCGTGGCCGTTCTACTCCTGCCCGGCGGTCGCGGTCCAGGTCACAGTTCCAACGCATTGCTGCGGGCGTCGCCAGACTCGCGTAGGTCGAGCGCACGATAGCCTGTCAGAGTAGGATTCGAGCTATGAAGACATTCGCGCAGATTGACAGGTCCTTAGTGGCGGTTTTTGACATCGAGGCGTTTTCCGATCGGACTCCGGAGAAACAGGCGCAGTTAGTCAACGACTTCCTCGACTCACTGGCAATCCATATGGAGCGCCTCGGTGAGTTGCAACCCGACGCGTTCCTAACTGGCGATGGGGCAATAGTATCGATCGGGAGGCGCAGTAGCGTTGACGCCAGCCGTATCCGGCGGTTTCTTGACTTCGCCATCGATTTCACCGCTGGACTCTGCCGGGACGGGCTTATCATTCGGACGGCCCTCAACTATTCGGAATGCGATCGGATCGTCTTTGCTGAAGCGAACGTGCTCGCCGGGCAGTATATCCAGGTTGGTGACACCATCAATATCGCAGCCCGAACCCTATCATTCTGCGAGCCACGCGAGATCATGCTGACAGCCGGGGTACAGAAGTTACTTCGGAACCATGAACTTGAGGATGTATTTCCCGTGCACCATAACGAGCCGCTTGTTACGAAGCACGGACTTCGCCTTGACACATATACGTACGTCCCGCCGGCGCACCTCCAGGATGCGCTGTACAGCCCCACTGCACCCTCACACCCGTATAAGCGATTTACCGCATTTCCGCCCATCAAGGCCGATACGCTTCGTTACTTCATGGCGAATGGTCTGGACAACGAATTACGTAAAGTCATCACCAACGCATACGATGCCATCAGTTATATCAATGAGACGAAGACCTTTCTATCGTCGAGTGAAGTGTTGCGGGTGCTGACTCGGCCGAACTACGACCCGGACGATACGGTGTACGTTGTCTCCCGAAATGACCGACGTACGGGTTTTTGGACTCAGAAGAGGCGCAGTCAGTATATTAATTACCTGGCGGGACACGCAGCGCACAACGGTGGCTATATCAACCAGACAAGACTTTGGGTATACGACGACACCCAAAGGGATGAACTGATGCCGACGGGTGACATCTTTGAAGATCTTGAGCGGCTTCATTGCCCGAAGACCTTCTATAACTTTCCCGCCAGCCTTCTTGAGAATTACGATTACCTCTCGCAGCTCATCTTCGGCTTCACCCTCTCCAAAAAGCATAGATATGCGATTATTCCAGTCCCCGCCGTTGAACCGATCGATGCCAACAAGCTGCGAACCGAACATATAGGTGAGCTCCTGCATTTCTATCGCAACTACGACGCGGCAGACGGTCCGATGAAGGCGATAATCACCGCAGATGAGACATTCGTCGCGACATTGGTAGCGGAGTTCGAGAATGCCATTAGAGACCCAACGGCCGCCGTCTTGAAGTGAGGCAGACCCGAATTCGTTCGTCTGTTCCCGGGAATCAGGGGTGTATTGCCTTCCGCATACCTCGCGCTTGAAAATCCTTCCACAGCATGAAAGGGCCGTCAATACATGTGAGCGCGCCGGAAGGACTGGAACACTTCCCACAAATGCCGACACCGCAACTGGTCATGTACTCGATTGCTCCGATAATGCGGTCCTCGGGCGCCATCTCTTTTTGGATCTCGAAACAGCGCGATACCATCTGCTCTGGACCACAGTTAATGAAGGCGATTCGCTGCCTTTCGGTTGCCGGTAGTCCGGCCACGACCTCCTTCAACAACTCGGGAACGTACCCACGGAACCCGGCGCTGCCGTCATCGGTGGCCAGGTAAACAGGGCCCAGACGCTCGAACCTGTCGATATCGAAGAGGTGTTCGCGAGACCTCCCGCCCAGGAGGAATACTTGTCTGTTGTTGGGCCTCAGCCTGTGAGCGATCTCCAACAGTGAAGCTGTTCCAGTTCCGCCACCCACGAAAATGAGCGTGCTGTTCTCGAAGGACGGCACGCCACATCCATACGGCCCCCTGAGGAGGATCTCAGAACCCGCCGGCAATTCGGCAAGACGCCTGGTGAATTCGCCAACGATCCGGACGATGACACTCTTCTCGGAGCAGGAAAGAACCGCAAAGGGCTTCTCGCCGGCTCCGGGAACACAGAGAAAGAAAAACTTCCCCGCAAGGTCGCCATCGCTATAATCTTCCGGCAGGCTTTCGAAGATCAGTTTGAAAAGGCCTCCGTCCAATTGCTGGTGTGCCTTTATGCGCGTCTTCGCGTAATCCATGCAGACGGCCGACTCGCAGGAACGCGCATAGACGTAGTGCCCTTTGCCCTGACAGATGTCGCGCTCGAGTTGGGCCATGTATTCTCGAAACTGGCCGCTATCCAACCCGGTTAGAGCGCTGCCGACGCCGAAGAGATCCGCCCCGGCCAGCTGGTACTGGGTCACGTGCTCGGGTGACGCAATTCCTCCCATCCCGATAATCACCGGCTCAGCCCCCACGGCCTTGCGCACCTGCTCCACGGCACGGAGGCCCAAAGGACGGATGCCGTCCCCGGACAAGCCGCCGAACTTGTTGTGAAGCACGGGATCCGGGCCCACCGAGACCACCGCGGGGCCGATTGAATTGGTCACCGTAATTCCGGCTGCACCCGCGGCTACAGCCGCGCGAGACGTTCCCTCAAGGTCCGGAAGAGTGGCGGAGAGCTTTACAAACACCGGCACATCCGCCGCCTGAACCACCGTGGCCGTGATGCGCCGCAGGAGTTCCATGTCCTGGCCCACTTGCGCGCCAAAACCCTTTGCGTGGGGGCAGGACATGTTGAGCTCGAAGCCATCCGCAAGCGGCTTCAGAATCAGAGCCGCTTCCACGAAACTCTCGACATCGGAACCAAAAATCGAGACCAGCAAGAACTTGTCGTTGGGAATTTCGATGCCGTCGAATTCGGCAAGGAATTGCCGAGCCCCGGGATTGGCCAGCCCGACGGCGTTGATATAGCAGCCTGGGGCATATCTTGCATAGATCGGCTCGCGATATCCCTGGCGGGGTTTAGCGCTGATGCTCTTGGTTGTGATGACACCAATGGAAGGCACTTCCAGGAAGCACTTCTGAATTGTTGCGGCATGAGTGCAGCGAATACCGGACGGGATGGCGAATCGACCTTGAAGGGTCTTGCGCCCGAGTTCGTAGGAACGGTCAAAGAGGGAGCGTTGCATCATAGAGGTATGTTGCCATGCTTCTTGCGGGGCATGGTATCCACCTTGTTCTGCAGCATGCGCAGCGCCCGGATCACGCGCGGGCGGGTTTCGCGCGGCTCGATGACATCGTCCACGTACCCGCGCTCGGCGGCGATGAAGGGGTTGGCGAAGCGCTCGCGGAATTCGTCCACCTTCTGCTGGCGGGTTGCGGCCTGATCGCTGGCGGCGGCGAGTTCGCGGCGGTAGACGATGTTGACCGCACCTTCCGGCCCCATGACTGCAATCTCGGCGGTGGGCCAGGCCAGATTGATGTCCGTGCGCAGATGCTTGGAGCCCATCACGCAATACGCGCCGCCATAGGCCTTGCGCGTGATCACGGTTATCTTGGGGACGGTGGCTTCGGCATACGCGTAAAGCAGTTTCGCCCCGTGGCGGATGATGCCGCCGAATTCCTGGTCCGTGCCCGGCAGGAAGCCGGGGACATCCTCGAAGGTGACGATGGGGATGTTGAACGCGTCGCAGAAGCGCACGAAGCGCGCCGCTTTCACGGAGGAGTCGATATCCAGCACACCGGCGAGGAAGGCTGGCTGGTTGCCGACAATGCCGACGGAACGCCCGTCCATGTGGCCGAACCCCACCACGATGTTTTTGGCCCAATGCTCGTGGACCTCGAAGAATTCGCCGTCATCCACCACGCGATGGATCACGTCCTTGATGTCGTAAGGCAGGTTGGATTCCGCCGGGACGATGCCGTCGAGCGCGGCGTCCATGCGGTCGGCGGGGTCGTTACTGGGCCGCCGCGGTGCGTCCTCGCGATTGTTCTGCGGCAGGTAGGTGAGCAGTTCGCGGATCATGCGGCAGCACTCGGCGTCGTCCGCGGCGATGAAGTGGCCCACCCCGCTGACCGAGTTATGCGTCATCGGCCCGCCCAGCGTTTCCTTGGTGACGTCTTCATGGGTCACCGTCTTAATCACGTCGGGACCGGTGACAAACATGTAGCTGGTGTGGTCCACCATGAAGACGAAATCGGTGATGGCGGGGGAGTAGACGGCGCCGCCCGCGCAAGGGCCCATGATGGCGGAGATTTGCGGGACCACCCCGCTGGCCAGCGTGTTGCGCAGGAAGATATCGGCGTAGCCGGCGAGAGAAACCACACCTTCTTGTATGCGAGCGCCGCCGGAATCGTTGAGCCCGATCACCGGTGCGCCGGTTTTCAGCGCCAGATCCATGATCTTGCAGATCTTCTGCGCATTGGTCTCGGAGAGCGAGCCACCGAAGAC
>JAPKZC010000832.1:0-5574 GCA_026394025.1 Candidatus Solibacter sp. | reverse complement strand
CCAGGCGGCCTTCCACGCGGCCGTAGCCCGTGACGAAGCCGTCGCCGGGGACGATCTGCTCCTCCATGCCGAAATCGCGGCAACGATGCGTCACCAGCTTGTCGAGTTCGTCGAAGGAGTTTTCGTCGAGCAGGAGTTCTATGCGCTCGCGGGCACCGAGTTTGCCTTCCTTGTGCTGGCGGGCGCGGCGTTCCGGCCCTCCACCCTGCTCGGCGGCTTCGTGGCGGCGGCGTAGTGCATCGAGGCGGTTCATTGGGTTTCATTGTACTGGGATTCGGGTGGTGCGACGGCACTCACCCAGTGGAGCGGTGGCCGCCCGCTTTGGTATGCTGGTCGAACGATTCGGTATTCCGTGGAAGGTGAACTGCGAAGGGAGCGGAAAAACATGAGCAAAGTACGAGTTCTCGTGGGCACAAAAAAGGGCGCTTTCCTCTTGACCTCTGACGGCAAGCGCAAAGAATGGGAGGTCGCCGGCCCGCACTTTGGGGGATGGGAGATGTACCATCTGAAGGGCTCGCCGGCGGACCCGAACCGGCTCTATGCGTCGCAGTCCAGCGGGTGGTTCGGGCAGTTGATCCAGCGCTCCAACGACGGCGGCAAAACGTGGGAACCGGTAGGGAACAAGTTCGCGTACGAGGGCGAAGTTGGTACTCACCAGCATTACGACGGCACGCCCCGCCCCTGGGAATTCAAGCGGGTCTGGCATCTCGAACCCTCGCTGACCGATCCGGACACCGTGTACGCCGGGGTGGAGGACGCCGCCATCTTCCGCAGCATCGATGGCGGCCAGACGTGGCAGGAACTCCCCGGACTGCGCGGCCACGACTCCGGATCGCGCTGGCAGCCCGGCGCCGGGGGAATGTGCCTGCACACGATACTTCTGGACCCGAGCGACGCGGCGCGGATCTTCGTCGCCATCTCGGCTGCCGGCGCGTTTCGAACCGACGACGGCGGCCAGACGTGGTGGCCGATCAACCGCGGCCTGAGGTCCGAATTCATGCCCGACCAGACCGCCGAGGTCGGCCACTGCGTCCATCGCATCGCCATGCACCGGTCGCGCCCGAACGTGCTGTTCATGCAAAAGCACTGGGACGTGATGCGCAGCGACGATGCCGGCGACACCTGGCGCGAGGTCAGCGGAAACCTGCCCACCGATTTCGGGTTCGTGATCGACGTTCACGCGCATGAGCCCGAAACCATCTATGTTGTCCCGATCAAGAGCGACTCGGAACACTATCCGCCCGAGGGCAAGCTGCGCGTGTACCGCAGCCGCACCGGCGGGCAGGAGTGGGAGGCGCTGACCAAGGGTTTGCCGCAAAGCGATTGCTACGTCAACGTGCTGCGCGACGCCATGGCCATCGACTCGCTGGATTCGTGCGGCGTGTATTTCGGCACCACCGGCGGGCAGGTGTACGCGTCGTCCGATGCCGGAGACACGTGGGCGCCGATTGTCCGGGATCTGCCGGCGGTGGTGTCGGTCGAAGTCCAGACGCTGCCATGATCCGCGTCATTCTCCCCGCGCATCTGCGGATGCTGGCGCGGGTTTCTGGCGAAGTGCAACTCGATGTCGAGGGTCCGGTGACGCAGCGCTCGATCCTCAACGCGCTGGAGGCGCGCTATCCGATGCTGCGCGGGACGATCCGCGATCACGTCACGCAACAGCGCAGGCCGTTCGTGAGGTTTTTCGCCTGCGAGCAGGATTTGTCCCACGAATCGCCGGATGCCCCGCTGCCCGACGCGGTGGCGACGGGGGCGGAACCCTTTCTGCTGGTGGGGGCCATCGCCGGCGGTTAGCGTCCGTCACTGTCACCGCAGCAGTTCAAACCGTCCGTCCGCCTGCAAGTAGTACTTCCTGCCGCGCCACAAGATGGTATTACCGAAGAACCCAGCCAGCCACATGGCGAAGCTCAGCATGTCCTGAAGCGGAACCAGGAAGAAGAGGCGCGCCGTGAGCGGGTCGCGCAGCACGTAGCCCGCGGTGGCGAAGCCGGCGGCGGCGCGCATTAAGACGGTCGCGGCCACGGCCGGCCACCACTCCGGGCGCGCGGCCCACAGCAGGAGAGCCAGCGGCAGCGGGTTGGTGAAAAGCTGGCCGACGTAGCCCGCGGGACGCGAGCGGCGGGTGCTGCGGTTCCAGCGCAGGCGGTGCCTCAGGTTGGCGGACAGCGGCTGCGCGCCGATACGGTGCTGGATCACGTAGGAGGAGAGAATCACGCCGTCGCCGCGCGCCGCGGCGAGGTTGCCCATGACGAAATCTTCGGCCAGGAAATCTTTCACCGCGTCGAACCCGCCGATGCCCGCCAGCGTGGCGCGCCGCGCCGCGATGGTGGGCCCCAGGGCGAACTTCATGCCGTCGAGCATGCGGGCCACCAGCACGCCGCCGATGAACTCGGTATTCAACCCCACGGCCTCCAGCGTATTCCAGAAGCTGCGCCCCGGCACCGCGCGGTACGGACACGTCGCGAGGCCGAGTTTCGCGTCCTGGAATTCGGCGGCGATCACGGCCAGCATATCCGGCGTCACGCGGATGTCGCTATCCGACATGACCAGCAGATCATGCCGCGCCGCCGCCAGCATACGGTCCAGGCTGAAGACTTTGGCGTTGGGATACGGCGGCTCTCCGGTCACGATCAGCCGCGAAGGCACGCTACTGTAGCGCGCGCGCAGGCGCTCCACCACGGCAATCGCCGGGTCGTCCGCGTGGCGCACGGCGAACAGGATTTCGAAATCGGGGTACTCCTGTTCGAAGAAAGTGCGCAGGTTTTCTTCCAGGCCTTCATCGATACCAGCCAGCGGCTTGAGGATGCTGATGGGCGCGCGATGGCTCAATGGGGGCGGGCGCACGGCGCGGTATCGCACGGCGGCGACGACTGTGAGCACGCAGTAGACCAGCGAGCCCATAACCAAAAGGGCAAGCGGGGCTAGCAGAAGCCAGGGAAGCACTTCTACACTGTAACAAGGCCATGAAGAACATCATCGTCGGGACGGCGGGACACATCGATCACGGCAAGACGGCGCTGGTGAAGGCGCTGACGGGGATCGACGCCGACCGGTTAGAGGAGGAAAAGCGCCGGGGCATCACCATCGATTTGGGGTTCGCCCACCTCCAACTGACGCCGTCTTTGCGCCTGGGATTTGTCGACGTCCCCGGCCACGAGCGCTTCATCAAGAACATGCTGGCGGGGGTGGGCGGCATCGATCTGCTGCTCTTCGTTGTGGCCGCCGATGAATCCATCAAGCCGCAAACCCGCGAGCATTTCGACATCTGCCGGCTGCTCGGCATCCGCCGCGGCATCATCGCGCTCACCAAGCGTGACCTGGTGGACGAGGATATTCTCGGCCTGGTGCGGCTCGAGGTGGAAGAGTTGGTAGCGGGCTCGTTTCTCGAAGGCGCGCCCATCGTGCCGGTGAGTTCGGTCACCGGCGCCGGGCTGGACGACTTGCGCCGCGAGCTGGCGAGCGTGGCGGCGGGCGCCGGCGAGAAGAACGCGGCGGGATATTTCCGCCTGCCCATCGATCGCGTGTTTTCCGTGAAGGGCTTCGGCACGGTGGCCACGGGTACGCTGATTTCCGGATCCGTGGCGAAGGAGCAGGAAGTGGAAGTGCACCCCGCCGGGCGGCGCCTGCGCGTGCGCGGGGTGCAGGTGCACGGTGGCACGGCGGGGCGGGCGCTGGCGGGACAGCGCACGGCGGTCAACCTGGCGGATATCGAGCCAGGCGATCTGACGCGCGGCGACGTGCTGAGCGAACCGGGGCGGTTCCACGCGGTGAAGCAGATCGATTGCCGCCTGGACTTGCTGGCTTCCGCGAAGCCGCTGAAGCATCGCGCCCCGGTGCACTTTCATTCGGGGACAGCGGAGATTGAGGCTGAGGTACGCCTGCTGGAAGGCGCCTCGCCGATGCGGCCGGGCAGCAGCGCTTACGTGCGGCTGATTCTGCGGCAGGCGGCCCTCCTGTTGCCCGGCGATGGCTTCATCATCCGCATGTTCTCGCCGGTGGTGACCATCGGTGGCGGCGTGGTGGTAGACACCGGCGGCCGGCGCTATCGCAAGGGTGAGGATGTGAGGGCGCGCCTGGAAACCTTGTACGCCGCTCCCGCCGCGGCGCGCATCGCGCTCCTGGTGCGTGAAGCCGCGTTCGGCATGGGCGTGGCGGACCTGGTGGCGCGCACCGGAATGGGCGAACGTGAGATTGCGGCGGCGGCGGCCGAAGTTCCGCTGGCGACCGTCGCCCAGCCGCAGCCCTGGTATGTGGACCGCGCGTGGATGCAGGCGGAGCGCGAGCGCATTGTCCGGACGGTGCGCGAGTTTCACCAGAAGACTCCGCTACTGCCCGGCATGGCACGCCAGGAACTGCGCGGCGGCGCACCCGTCTTCTTGTGGGACTTGCTGCTGGCGGAGACGAAAGAGATTGTGGCCGAGGGGGAACTGGTGCGCTTGCGCGGGCACAAACTGGTGCTCAAGGAAGACGAGGAGGCGGCGCGCGGCAAGATCGAGCGGGCCTTCGAAGAGACCGGCCTGGCGGTGCCTGCGATGGCGGAGGTGCTGGCGAAAGCCGGCGTGGAGGCGGCGCGCGCCCGCTCGCTGCTGCAAATTCTACTGCGCGAGAAACGCCTGGTGCGCATCAGCGACGACCTGGTATTTCACCAGACGGCGATCGCCCGGCTACGCGAGTTGCTGGCCCGCCACAAGGGCGAACGCTTTCGCGTGCCGGAGTTCAAGGAGTGGACGGGCATCTCGCGCAAGTACGCGATCCCCCTGCTGGAATTCCTGGATCGGGAGAGAATCACCCGCCGCGAGGGCGACGAACGCGTGGTGCTCTGAGGTTGCGGCGCGCCCGCCTGACAGGCTGGATGCCACTATGGTGCAAAGCGTACAAACGGCTGCGGCAAACGTTTGACAAAGAAAGGTGGCTCGATGAAAATTGCGGCAAGCGATTGCGCAGAGACTGGAGAATAGGTGAACGGCGGCACCAAGATTGCCGGCCGCCGCGGCTACAATTCCGACCCCGCAGTATCCCTGGCAGGGGGCGGAGCGATCCGGCCGCCGCCGGGGGGCCGCAATAGCGCTATGGTTGACGGAGAGTCTTATGAGCGACTACGCAGATGTCCCCCGCCGCGGGTTCCTGACGCGCGCGGGGATCGTGGCCGGAGCGGCCATGCCGGGACTCATTCCCAGCCACGCGCTGGCGGCGCGCAAGGGGCCGGGCGCCAGCGATCGCGACCGGATCGGGGTGATCGGCGTGGGCAACCGCGCCGGTCTTTTGATGGACCAACTGCCGAAGGCGGGCTCGATTTCGTGGCGCCCGGCAAGAGGGACCGGTACCTGTTCCGCAACCTCGGCAAACACAAATAGGAGACAGCCATGAGCAAGAAAATCGCGATGATCGGCGCCGGCAGCATCGTCTTCTGCAAGACGCTGATGAGTGACATAATGTCCACGCCGGCGCTGGCCGATTCCGAGTTCGCCCTGATGAGCCGCAGCGAGGAGAAGCTCCGCCGGATGGAGGCGTTCGGCCGGCGCATGATCGCCGACAACGGGCTGGCGGGCAGCGTGTGGGCCACGCCCGACCGCC
>JAPKZC010001157.1 GCA_026394025.1 Candidatus Solibacter sp. | reverse complement strand
GTTCTCCGCCACCACTCGGCGCCGGGAGGCGCGGACGGCCTCCGGTGGTTCCACTTCCGGATTGCCGATGGAGAAATCGAAAACGTTCTCCGCCCCGCGCTCCCGGCGCAGGAGGATTCCTTCTTCGAACATGCGCCGGATCCACGACGCGCGTTCGAGCTGAGCCTCAATGGTCTTGGCGACGCTCACGCGTGAATCCGATGGCAAAGCTCGACGTCTTCGACCACGCTCACGAGCTGCTCGGCGACGGTGCGGGCCAGGCTCATTCCCGCATGCCTCCGCCGTATACCTCCACGCTCTCGATAACGTTGACTCCCGCTGACTGAAGACGCCCGATGGCGTCATCCGGCTTGTCGAAGCGGAAGATCAGCACGGCCTTGCCCTCGCGTCCGAAGGTGAAGGCATACATGTACTCGATGTTGATGCCGCTGCTTTCGAAGAGATCGAGCAGCCCCGCGAGCCCCCCGGGACGGTCGGCCACTTCCACCGCCACCACTTCGGTCACGTTCACCAGATATCCGGCTTCCTGGAGAATCGTGCGGCCGTTTTCCCAATCGGTCACGATCAGGCGCAGCAGGCCGAACTGCTGCGTGTCGGCCAGGGTGAGCGTGTGAATGCCTATCCCGGCGTCAGCCAGCACCCGGCAGGGATGGGTCATCTGGCCGGGCTTATTTTCGAGAAACAGAGACAGTTGATGGATCTTCATGAGGTCTCACTCGTCAGGCTTCTTCGGTCGATCACGCGTTTGGCTTTGCCCTCGCTCCGCTGAATGCTCCGCGGCGCGGCCAGCGTGATTTCCACTTTCAGTCCCAGCGTATGCTCCACCGCATAAGACAGCCGTTGGCGCAGTGCTTCGAGCGTGCCGATCTTGTCGCTGAAGAGCTCGGGCGTCACTTCCACATGCACTTCCACCGCGTCCAATCCTTTGTGGCGCGTCAGGAGAATCTCATAATGCGGCAGCGCGCCTTCCACGGCGAGCAGCGCGGCTTCGATCTGCGAGGGGAAGCACGGGCAGGGCTCGGCGGCCAGCACACTGATGTCGCGCGTGCGGTAGCGGATCATCGGCATGGCCTGCTTGCTGAGCGTGGTCAGCACCAGTTCGCCCTCTTCGCCATCCGGCATCACGCTGCCCGTGTCGGGATCGATCACTTCCGGGTAGAAGTGGTCCTCGAAAATGTGCAGGCCGTTGTGATAGGGGCATTCGATGCCCACGCCGGGCCCGATAATTTCGGAAAGACCGTAAATATCGAAGGCCTGAATGCCGCCTTCGATTTCGATGTGACGCCGCATCGATTCGGTCCACGGCTCGGCGCCGAAGATGCCCACGCGGAGCGGCAGATCGCGCATACGGACGCCGAGTTCAGCGGCGCGCTCGATCAGGTGAATGAAGTAACTCGGCGTGCAGCAGATGGCGGTGACGTTGAAATCCTTCAGCACCATGATCTGGCGGTCTGTGTTGCCGCCGGAGACCGGTATCACCGTGGCGCCCAGCGCTTCGGCGCCGTAGTGCGCGCCCAGTCCGCCGGTGAACAAACCGTAGCCGTAGGCGTTCTGCACCACGTCGCCGTGATCAAGGCCACAAGCCGCGAAGGCGCGCACCATCACAGAGGTCCAGACGTCCAGATCCTGCTGTGTATAGGCCACCACAATCGGCTTGCCGGTGGTGCCGCTCGAAGCGTGCACGCGAACCACATCTTGCATGGAGCTCGCGAAGAGACCGAACGGGTAGGTGTCGCGCAGGTCGGCCTTGGTGGTGAAGGGCAGGTGTTGGATGTCGGCGAGAGCGCCGAGCCTATCGGGCGGGAAGTTGCGCTCGTCGAGCCGCCGGCGGAAGAGTTCGACGCGGTCGTAGGCACGCCGCACCACAGCCCGCAGCCGCTGAAGCTGCAACTGGCGCATTTGCGCGAGCGGCAGGTAATCGGGCGCGCTCGCCGGGTGGAAAGCGCCTCCAGGTTCCAGCTTGACGCGGCTACCGCGCGCGGCCGGCGCCGCGGCGTCATCGCCGCGCAACAACATCCGATCCGATTGCATTCGAGTCTCCAGGAACCTCTACCCCAGCGGATGGACGAGGCGGCCCTTGCGTGCGCGGCGGCTCGCTCAGGGGAGTGAAGCCCGATTGTACCGCCCGGCCCGGACGCGGGCAACAAATCCCACCCTCCCTCGCGGCGGATGGACTTCGCTGGCGTAAATTGAAAGAAGAGGTTACCGTGACCGTCGCCCTTCACTTGCGGCCCGGGGTTGAAGCGAGTCTTCTTGCGCGCGCCCGCGCGCTCAACGTTCGAATTCGACCATCCACAGGTCCGCTTCGGTGGTGCTCACGCTGAAGTAAATGTGGCGATCGTCCGGGCTCACGGCAAACCCGCGCCGCGCGATTTCCTCCGGCATTACGGACAAGATTTCGCGAGTGCTTCCCGACGCGCTGTCTACCAGATGGATCTTACCTCGGTCGAGAAACACCAAACGCCGGTTGTCGCTGAGCCACACCGGATCCGCTCCGTGCCCGGTCAGCCTGCGAAAACTGCGAGATGCGAGTGAGTAGAGCGCAATCCCATCGTCGCGGTTGAGAAAGCCGGCCAGCATGGTGCCGTCCGGCGACCAGTGCCACCCGTTGAACATCTGGCGCTCACCGGGGAAGGGCGGCAGTTTCTGGGGGGCTTGGGCGCTCCAAGGCTTGCCGGTCTCGATCAGGAATGTGTTCAAACCGAACAGCGTGTAAGCCAGGTGCTTCCCGTCCGCGGACCACACCGGCCACGCGACGTTGTTCCCCGCCAGATTGGTGATCTGGCGGAACTCGCTGCCGTTGGGATCCGTGGTCCAGATCTCCCAATCGCCGCTGCGTGTCGAGAAGAACGCGCTCTGCTTGCTGTCGGGCGACCAGCGAGGTCCACGGTTGCGATGCCCTCCGCTGGTGAGTTGCCGCAGACCGGACCCGTCGGCGCTCAACACGAACAGATCCTCTTGCTGTTCGGTGGAATTGTAGGCCAGCCACTTGCCGTCGGGAGAGAGCGCCGGCCGGGATACTCCCTTGGAGCTTTGGATAACTTCCTTCGGTTCGCTGACCACGGCTTCGCGATCCGGCGCGAACCGGACTTCGCTCAACCGCCCCGTTGTGAGTAGCTGCACGTACGCCATGTGCCGTCCATCGCCGGAAAAACTGAGGTGGGCCGGATAAGACGCTGGAGTGTGGATGGGTTCCGGCGCTCCGCGCGCTTCCCCCGTGCTCTCTTTCATCGGGACCCGCCAGATCTCCATGCTTCCGCCGCGATTGCTGCAGAAGTAGAGCCAGGCGCCGTCGGGCGACCACACCGGGTTCCAATCCAGGTAGTGGTCGCGCGTGATTCGTGCCGGTGGTCCGCCAGAAGCGCGCACCGTCCAAAGATCGCGATCCCCGTCCAGGTCGATCGCCCAGTAGGCAATGTACTGTCCGTTTGGCGACCACTGCGGCTGCACGCCGTCGTCCTTGACCACCAGGCGCTTGCGGCCGCTTGCGACCTCCACCGCCCAGAGCTGGCTCACTCTCCCCGACCGGTCCTCGGGACGCGTGATGCCCTCTTCGGCATAGACGATCTGCCGGCCATCGGGCGACCACGCCGGGTTGTACGCCGAATCCGCGATCCGCCGCACGCCCGTGCCGTCGCGGCGCATCAGGAAAATTCCGCCACCATCACGCTCGGAGCGGAACGCGACATACCGGCCGTCGCGCGAGAAGGCGGGCTGCGTTTCGTCGTCGGTTGAGTCTCTGGTCAGATTGACGCCTTCGGTGGAACCTATCTCCCGAAGATAGATATCCCAATTGCCGGACGCCTTGCTCGCGTAGGCCACGGTCTTGCCGTCGGCGGAAAGGCTGGGGAAGAACTCCGCGCCCGCATCATTGGTGATCTGGGCGAAAATTCTCCCATCGACGGAAGGGCGCCCGCGGTGTGCGCCGAAATAGAGGTACGCCAGCAGCACACCGGCGCCTGCGGACAAGGCAAGCGCAGCGAGCCGCGGGCCGTACCGCCGCACCGGGTTCGCCGCGGCCGGCGGCAGCATCGGGCCCAGCGGCGAGGCACACGCCTCCAGAGCGTATCCAATGTCGTGCGACGACTGGAAACGATCCTCGGGGGCCTTCTCGAGACAATGCAGAATCACGCTTTCCAGTGGCGGCGGGATGGCGGGCCCACCTTCGCGGAGATCGGCGGCATCGGCGTTGCAGATGGCATTCATCGATTCCAGCGCGGAGCCGCGGTCGAAGAAGTCGCGGCCCGTCAGCATGCGGTACAAAACCGCGCCGAAGGAAAACACATCCGTTCGGGAGTCGATCGTTTCTCCCCGGATCTGCTCCGGCGACATGTACTGTGGAGTGCCCGCGATCTCGGTGTTGAGGGTCAGCGTCGAACTACCGCCCTCACCCAGACGGATCTTGCGCGCCAGGCCGAAATCCAGC
>JAPKZC010000315.1 GCA_026394025.1 Candidatus Solibacter sp. | reverse complement strand
GGAAGTGTTCAAGACGCCTTTCCTGGCTAACGGCGGTATTTTCCCGGGCAGTCTGCCGGGCGGCACCAACCTAAGCGCCGCGGACGCCAAAGCGTCCACCTCCAGCTACCTGCCGGATCAGAAGCTTCCCTACTCCATTCAATGGAACATCGGCGTGCAGCACGTGTTCCACAACGACTACACGTTGGAAAGCCGCTACCTGGGCACGCGCGGCGTCCACCTGCTGGTGCAGAACCGGTTGAACCGCCAGGCCAAGGTAGATCCGACTCACTTCCTGCCGACGTACTTCACGGCCCCGTCGCAATCCGTATTGGACGGCCTGAGCAACACGCTGGCCAGCATCACGGCGCGGCCGAGTTACGTTCCGGCGTACGCCAACGCCGGCTTCAACGGCGCCAACATCGTCGGGTTCATGCCCTGGGGCAATTCGAATTATCACGGCATGGCCAACCAGTTGACGCGCCGCTTCAGCAAGGGATTCCAGATGATGGTTGCCTACACCTGGAGCCACAACATCGACGACAGCACGGCGACGCACTTCTCGACGCTGCTTTCGCCGCGGCGCCCGCAGGACTTCCGTAACCTGAGAGGGGAGCGCTCCAATTCGCCGCTGGACCGCCGCCACCGTCTGACCCTGAACTGGCTTTGGGAAATGCCGTACCTGGCACATTCCAAGAACTGGGCCGCCAAGAACCTGATCGGCAACTGGAGTGTGGTGGGCACCTACACCGCCGAATCCGGCGAGTGGGTTACCGCCCAAAGCGGCACCGATACCAACATGGACGGCGATTCCGCCGGCGACCGCACGGTGATCAATCCGGCGGGAGACCCCAAGCTGGGCAGCACGGTCACCGCCCTCAAGAACACCAAGGGCGACACGGTGGCTTACGTCGCGAAGAACTCCAACGCGCGTTACGTTACGGCGAATGCCGGCGCGCTGGCCGATGGCGGACGCAACACCGTCCTGATGCCCGGTATCAACAACTTCGATATTTCTCTGGGCAAGAAGTTCAACTTCACCGAGAACAAATACTTCCAGTTCCGGGCCGACTTCAGCAACGCGTTCAACCACGCGCAGTACACCGCGGGATTGATCAACTCGGTGAAACTCACCAGCCAGACCGGTTCGCGCATTTTCCTGCAACCGAACAACGCGGCGTTCCAGCAGTGGAGCCAGAACTTCCCGAGCAACTCGCGCTCCATCCAACTCGTCGCCAAGATTGTTTTCTAATCGCGGCCGCGAACTGAGTTTTCTCCCAGAACCCCGCCCGTCCCTTTCGAGGGGCAGGCGGGGTTTTTTCGTGGGCACAGCGCCCGGACGGTCCGCGGCGCTATGCTGAACATGGAGAAGTGTCGGCGGACATGCTGCCTGGGGGTAACATCGCGCGCGTACTGATTGCGGCATGCTTCGCGTGCGCCGCATTGCGGGCGCAGGTGGCGATTGCCGGGCGCGTGGTGGATGAGAACGGCGCGGCGGTGGGCGGGGCGATCGTGGAATTGCGCGCGGCGGCGGGCGCATTTTCCGTGGCGCTGTCGTCGGACCCGGCGGGCAACTTCCGGGCCAGCCTGCCGGCGGCGGGCGAGTACCACATTCGCGCGGAACGAACAGGTTTCTTTCTGTACGCCGGGCGCGGGCAGCAGTTTGAGATTGGCCCGCAACAGCTCACCATCCGGCTGAACCACCTGCAGGAGTTCACGGACCGAATCGACGTGACGTACTCCGCGCCGGCCATCGATCCACAGCAGACCTCGGAACGTAAAGAACTGACGAACACGGAAATCCAAGCGGTGCCATACCCTGCGCCGCAGGACTATCGCAACGCGCTGCCGCTGCTGAATGGCGTGGTGCAGGACAACGCGGGGCGGGTCCACTTCAACGGCGGCGATACCAACCAGGCGAACTATACGCTGGACGGGTTCAACATCTCAGACCCGGTGACGGGACGGCTGGAGACGCGGCTCAACATCGAGACGATTCAGTCGATGGACCTGGAGAACAGCCGCTACGGCGCAGACAACGGACGGGGCTCGGTGGGCGTACTCGATCTCAAGACCAAGATGGGCGACGACCGATGGCGGTTCGGGGGCACCAACTTCATCCCGAGCGTGACCACCGACGGCGGTTTCTATTTCAACAAGTGGACGCCGCGGCTGGAGTTTTCCGGCCCGCTGGCCAAAGGGCGCGCCTGGTTCCACAACGGATTCGACGCGTTCTACAGCATGGACAGCGTGCACGGGCTGCCGCACGGGGAGAATCGCACCAGGGGCCTTTCGACCAGCAACCTTTCGCGCTTCCACGTGAACCTGACGCCGGCCAACATCCTGACGGCGAGCTTTCTATACAACCTGGCCGACACTCACCGCAACGGGTTGAGCATCCTGAATCCGGCGGAGACCACGACGAACATGCGGCGAGCGACGTACATGAGCACGGTTCGCGACCAGCACTACTTCGGCGGAGCACTGCTGGATATCGGGTTCGCCGATACACGCGGGCTGCTGAACAATCCGCCGCAGGGAGACGCGGTGTATGAGATCACGCCATCGGGCAATCGCGGCAATTACTTCAGCGGCTTGAATCGGCACTGGTACCGGCAGCAGGCGACGGCCAACCTGTTTCTGCCGACGGTGCATTTCCGGGGTGAGCATCACCTGAAATTCGGCGTGGATGTGGAGCGGGAGAGCTTCCATCAACAGGTGGAGCGGCACAATTACCAGGTGCTGCGCGACGATGATTCGGTGGCCCGGCTGGTGACGTTCGCGGGGGTTCCGTTCCAGGAGCGCAAGAACCTGGAGGCGGCGCAGTATGTGCAGGATCACTGGACGCCGCGGGAGGGGCTGACGATCGAAGTGGGTGTGCGGCTGGAATGGAACGAGGTGGTGCGCGATCTGGAAGTGGCGCCGCGCGCGTCCGCGGCGTGGGCGCCGCGCAGGCTGCGGGGCGCCAAAATCTCAGCGGGATGGGGCGTCTACTACGACTCCATCAGTCTGGGGACGCTGGCGCGCGAGCAGGGCCAGGTGAGCTTTTCGACCTTCTACCTGCCGAACGGCGTGGTGCACGGTCCGGTGCGGACGTCTTTCGAGGTGAACGACCGGGGGCTTTCGACGCCGAAATACCAGACGGCAAACCTCACGGTGGAGCGCAAGCTGCCGTTCGATTTCTACGCGAAGGCGGGCTACACATGGCGCGCCGGCGGGCGCGGGTTCGTGTTCGGCACTCTCTCGCCCGAGAGCGGACCCATGTTCTACGAGGGCGCGGTGTTCGAGTTACGGAACTCGCGGCGCGACCGCTACGACGCGGTGGACCTGGCCATCCGGCGTACCTTTGCCGGGCAGTTTGAGTGGTTCCTGGGATACACGCGGTCGAGCACGCGAAGCAACGCGGCGGTGGACTACAGCCTGGAGAACCCCGTGTTCGCACCGCAGATGCCGGGACCGTTCGCCTGGGACACGCCGAACCGGATACATATGTGGGGATGGACGCCGATGCCCAAGCGGGTGCTGCCCCGGCGCCTGGCATTCCTGCTGCGCAACACTACGGCGGCGTACCTGGTGGAATACCGCACGGGCTTCCCGTTTAGCGTGGTGGACCAGGAAGGCTTCCTGGTGGGTGGGCCGAACGCGCGGCGGTACCCGGATTACTTCAACGTAAATCTGCACTTCGAACGGAGATTCCGCGCGCTGCACTATCTATGGGCGTGGCGGTTCGGGTATAACAACCTGACGGGCAACCTGAACCCGAACGTGGTGGACAACATCTTGGGTTCTCCGAAGTTTCTGACTTACGGCCGCGGGCAGGCCAGGGCGTTCAGCGTGAGGCTGCGCCTGCTGGGACGGAAGTAGCGATCAACGGCGGGGAGCATGGCGGCCGGCTGCGGGCAATGGAAGCGCCGCCGACTGCGGCGGCATCTCACCACAAAGGCTCTCTCATCTGCCCGTTCAGCCGGTCGAGTTCGGCGCGCAGTTCCGCCACCAGCGCCGGCTCGGCGGCGGCGAGGTTGCGCTTCTCCGCCAAGCCCGTGCATCCCGTGCATGGCCAGCCTTGCTTTCCAGACCCCGCGTCTATAGAATGAAGTCCCTGGAGGCAAGCCCTTTGAACTTCACGATTCGAAAATTCTGGCCGGCACTCCTGGCGCTGGCCGCACCCCTGTTTTCCGCCGACGCTCCCAAGCTGACAAACGAGGAGATGGAAAAGTTTTTGCGCGACGGCAAGATCGTCAGCACCAAGAGTCTTGCCACCGGCGTCACCAACTCCCTGCGCGCCAAGCTCAACGACGGCGCACTGGAACACGACGCCCACGTGCAGTGCATTGACGAATCCAAATCTACGTTCCAGGGAGACCGGGGAACGGAGATTAATTTTCGCGATACCTGGGCATTCAACGTCGCCGCATATCGCCTGGGCCGCTACCTGGTGGCTCGACAACAGCATGATGGAGGTCGACCGGCAGAAGAAGAAACTGACGGCGCCCAACCTTGACGCGTGGAATCTCGAGATGTACATCGTACGCGTCTTTGACCAGTTGATCTACAACACCGACCGCAATCTTCAAAACCTGATGATCGACCCCGACTGGCGCATCTGGATGATCGATCATACGCGAGCGTTCCGCCTGTACACCACTCTGAAAGACAAGAAGAACCTGGTGCGCTGCGATCGCAAGCTTCTGGATCAAATGCGGGCGCTAAATGCGGAAACGTTGAGCACGCTGAAACCTTACGTGACCGGCGCCGAGATCAAGGGATTGCTCGGCCGCCGCGACGCAATCGTGAAGTTCTTCGACAGCGAGATTAAACAGAAGGGCGAAGCCGCCGTTCTTTACGACCGGCCCGCTCGCTGACACCCGCGCAGCCGGCAACCCCGCGAGTCAACGGCCGTTCCTCAGCGCCGCTTCTACCGCGGCCACATACTTCGCCAACGTGGACTCCCGCGGTTCGAGCGACAGCGCCTTCTTCAGATAGGCCAGGAGACCCGCGCCGGCATCCGCCGGCAAAGCGATTTTCTGGCCGCGGTGAATTGCGTACGCACTGTCGCCTTCCAGCAGAAGAGCGGCGCGATTGCCGCCGTAAACCGCGGTCAGCCCAGCGTCGATCACGATCACTTTGCCGCCGAACCGCGGCACAATCGCGCCGCCGGTGGGAGTGTGGCCGATCACGACCCGCTTCACGCCCTGCGTGGCCAGCACCTGGTCTACGTGCGCGGAAATGTCCGCGCCCTCGTCCTGCGCCATGCCGCGATACCATAGCGGCCCGTCTTCCGCCGTGACTGGGCTTCCCTCTTTGATGGTCGTCAGGTCGTTGAGTTCCGCGGCAACCATTTCGTTGATGCGGGTCCACGGTACGGACGCGTATCGCGGGCTGATTCCGCCGTGAAGATAGAGGGTGTCATTGATTTTGACCACCGTGAGGTGCGAGCGAATCCACTTGCCGTACGTCCCCTTTGGGCCGAACCCGAACCGGTGCTCGAACCAGCCGAGGGGATGTTCGGCTTCCCAGTTCTTGCGGGCGGCATCATCGTCGGCGCCCTTGGATTCCTGCGCCCAGAAGGCCGCGCGGATCTGCTCCGAGTCGCCTGTCCGGAAAGCCGCGAACTCACCCGGCGTCGTATAACGAAGATCGCCGTAGCGGTTCATCGCCTCGTGATTCCCGATCAGTGCATGGACCCGGCCACCCGCCTTAGCCGCCTGTTTCTCCAGGTTGATCAGCAGGTCCATCGCCTTTCTCGAACCGGCGCCGCGATCCAGCACGTCGCCGACCTGCACCAGGTGGGTCTTGCCGCCCGTCCAGCGCTCCTTCTGGTCGATTACCCCGGCCGAGCGTAGAACCTCCACGAACCCGCCGTAATCGCCGTGAACGTCGCCCACCGCTACCACGCGTGCGACGCCCGTCCACTCCGCCTGCCCCGCCATTAGGCGCGCCGCGGCCACGAACCACAGGACTATGAAGGAATACGCAGTGTGAGGCATACCGTGGTTCCCTTCCCCTCCGTACTCTGTATGCGGATATCGCCGCCGTGCTCAATCATGCATTGACGTGACGTGAACAGACTCCAGTTGCCCGTCAAAACCCGGCCATCGGCCACCTGGAAGCGCGGATCGAAGATGTGGGCCAGGCGTTCGGCGGGTATGCCGCGCCCGTTATCCTCGATTTTCAGCTCCAGCCGCGAATCGCGCATCGTCGTGGAGACTGCGATCCGGCCGCTGCCGCTCAGCGCCTGGAACGAATTCGCCAGCAGACTGCACAGAACCGAGATGAGCCGCTGCGGCTGGCAGGTGACGTTCGGCACGGGCTGAAGGTGGAGATCGAAACGGGTCCCCTCCGGGCTGTGCGGCTTCATCAGCCCCACGGCCTCGGCCACCAGTTCGTTCAGATTGGCCTCTTGCAGGACGGCCTCGTCCAGGTTGGTCAGGCGCTGGATGCGGTTGACCATTTTACGCAGGCGTTCAAGCGAATCCTGCAGCGAGCCGCGCAGGTCCGAGAGCACGCCCAGCAACCGCTCCTGCCCGGGGCCCGCCGCCTGAGCCTGTTTCCCGCACACCGAAAGCAAAGTCTCGATCCCGCTCGATAGCGCCCCGATCGGCGAGCTCAGTTCGTGCGCCAGCGCCGCCGTCATGCGGATCATGGTGCCGGAACTCTCCGCGCGCATCTCCTTCGATTGGAATTCGCGCAGTTCGCCCGAGGTCCGAAGGGTGTCGAGATATAGCCGGTAATACCTGCTCCGCTGTGCCATCAAGGTGGCGCTGATCGCCGTTGCCACCAGGGCCAGCATCACGAAGAAGAACAGATGACCGCTGTCGAGGCCGGCCGCCACCACAATGCCCCCCAGGCAGAAGCTCTGCACCGGCAGCAGCGGCACCGCGGTCACGGTGGACAGCACTACGGAGGTGACCGACCCCAGCGCGTAATCCATGGACGCGCCGCTCGCCATCGAACGGACGGAGATCACGCAAGCCGCGCACGCCGAAACCCCCGCCAATATTCGATTGTGCGGGTACGTAGCCCCCAGGCTGGCCGCGCCGAACGTGGCTGCCGCCGAAAGCAACAGCCCGAACGCGGCGTTCCGCGGCATCTGCCCGGTGAACCCGATTATGGCCACCACCGCTTCCATAGCCACCACCACCCAAATACCCCGAAAACTGGCCGACAGCATTTCCTGGCGGAAGCCTTCGTCCCGCGTCAAGGGGGGCAGCAGCCAATCGTGGATTTGGGCCCATCGCATAGGAATCACTATATCGCGGACCGGGCCCGGTGCGGTATGATAAAACGCCCCATGCGGCAACTCAGACTTTTCTGGCGAAGCGTCTTCGATGTGCGCACCGGCGAGGGTTTGCGTGCCCTCTTCATGGGGTTGCACATGACGTGCGTGCTCTTCGCCTACTACATCCTGAAGCCGGTTTCGCGCGCACTCTTCCTGAACAAGTTCGATATCGATCAACTGCCTTATCTGTACATCCTGATCGCCGTGGTGGGCGGGATGCTGGCCTACGCGTACACCCGCGTGGCAGTCCGCTCTTCGCTGATGACCGCCGTCAACTGGGCCACGGCCATCGCGGTGGCGTGCCTGCTGGCCATCTGGTGGCTGCTTAGCTTCAACTTCGACTGGATGCTGTACGTCTTCAACATCTGGGTCAGCCTGTTCAGCATCATCATGGTGTCGCAGGGCTGGCTGGTGGCGGCCAATGTGTTTGATTCGCGGGAGGCCAAGCGGCTCTACGGATTGATCGGACTCAGCGCCGTCGCCGGAGCGGCATTCGGCGGCGAGTTCACCGCACGCCTGGCCCGTGCGGTGGAACCGCGCGATCTCCTGCTCGCCACCGCGGGCATGGTCCTGTTGTCCTACGGCTTCGTCCGCGCCGTAGCCGCGCAGAAAAACGTAAAGGTCGCCTCCGCCCGTGCCGCCGGAGAAGTAGAGGATTTTGCCTTCGCGGATATTGTCAACGGCATTCGCCGCCACCGGCACCTCCAGGTGATCATGGCCATCATTACGATCACCTTCGTGGTCGATGTGATGGTGGAGTTTCAGTTCAGCGCCCTGGCCAAGGCTACCTACCACAGCAAGGCGGACCTGACGGCATTCCTGGGCAGCTTCTATGGCGTGTATCTGAACCTCACCACCTTCGTGATGCAGCTCTTTCTCACCGCTCTGATCGTTCGCTACCTGGGTGTGGGCGGCACGCTCCAAATCATGCCGGTGATGATCGGCATCGCCTCCGGGGTGATGATCTTCGTCCCGAAGCTGGCCACCGCATCGGCGATGCGGCTCTTTGAAGCCGCCACCCGCTATTCCTTCAACCGCACCGGCATGGAGCTCCTCTACCTGCCGCTGCCCGCGGACCTGAAGAACCGCACCAAGGCGTTCGTCGATATCTTCATGGACCGGTTTGGCCGCGGACTGGGCGCCATGGTCCTCCTGGGATACCTGGCGCTCATCGAGAAGGATCCCAAACACCCCAACCTGACCCGGGTTTCCGTCCTGATCCTGGCAATTTCGGTGTTCTGGATCCTGCTTTCCGCTCGCGTGGGCCGCGAGTACCTGGCCACCATCCGCCGCCGCCTGGAATCGCGCCGGCTGGATTTCGACGATTCGCGGATTGCGGTGGCCGGAGCCGAAACCGTGGCGCTGCTGGAGAAGACGCTCAGCGAAGGATCGCCGCGCCAGGCGGCTTACGCTCTCCGCCTGCTGGCCGATGTTCCGGGCTACGACGTTGGCCCGCACGTGGAAACGCTGGCGCGGCATGCCGCCACGGAGTGCCGCACCAGGGCATACGAAGTAGCCGCCGGAGCGCGTTACAAGGGGTTGATGGATCTTGCGGCGCGCGCTCTCGAAACCGAGAGCGCGGTGCCGGAACAACAGGCCGCCGTCGCCTACCTGGTGAGCGTATCGCCCGAAGCTCCCATCGACGCCGCCTGGGTGCGGCGCGCCGCGGGCGATTCCGCCGCGTGGCGGCGCGGGCTGGCTGCATACGCGATCGGCCTGCAAGGCCAGGATGGCGACGGGACACTCCGGCAACTGCTGGACGACCGGGATCCACTGGTGGCGTCCGCGGCGTGCCTCTCCGCCGGCCGCGTCGGCAACCGCATCTACTTCGAACAGATTGCGCAGCGCCTTCGCGATCATGCCGTGCGCGGCCCGGCCATCCAGGCCCTGGCGATGTATGGCGCACGGGTTTCGGGCTCGCTGGGAGATATCCTGACGGATGAGAACGCGCCGGTCGCCGTGCGCCGGCAAATTCCCCGCGTCCTCCGCCTGATCCACGACCAGCGCAGCGTCGATGTGCTGATCGCTTCCGCCGGTTGCGCCGATCTCTCCATCAGGGCCGCCGTGGTCAAGGCGCTGAACCGCCTGCGGGAATCCGCTCCCGGGCTTCAGTTCCCCGCCCACGCCATCGCCGAGCGGATCCAGATCCAGGCCGCCTGGTGCCTCCGTTTACACGCGCAACTCCTGCCCTTGCGCCCCGGAGTGCAGCCGCGATCGGCCGCCGCCTTGTTAGTCCGAACCCTTGAAACCCGCCTGCGGCAATCCATGGAAGGGCTGTTCCGCCTGCTTGGCCTGCGCTACTCGCCCATCGAAATCTACAACACGTGGCTGGCCCTCGAATCCGGCCAGGCCGATCGCGTGAGCGCCGCGCACGACTATCTCGATGGCATTCTGGAACGCGACATTAAGCGCGCAGTCATGCCGCTGCTCGAGTCGCGTGACCGCGTGGCCTCGCACGCACGGGAATCTTTCCGCGCGCTGGCCGGTTCCCCCGAAACGGCCATTGCCGAGATGCTTCGCTCCGCTGACTCATGGGTCGTCACCTGCGCCATCGCCACTGCCGCGGAGATGAAGCTTAAGAGCCTGGCCGCCGACATCGCCACGGCGAGCCGGCACGCCGGACAGGAGACGGTTGCCGTGGCGCATCAAGCTGCCGCTGCGCTTGCCTGAACTCAAGAGGACCTAATGGCAGAACTAAACATTGTCGAAAAGGTGATCGCTCTGGAAGGCGTCGATCTGCTGAACGGCCTGACCCCGGATCAACTGGCGCGCATCGCCTCGATTGCCTCCGAGGTCCGCGTCGCGCCGGGTAAAGTAGTGCTGGACCCGGCCAAGCCCCTCGACGCCCTGTTTGTGGTGCTGGATGGCGGCGTATCGCTGGCCAAAGACGGCGCGGAGATTCACGTGGCGCGGCAGAATGAAGTCCTGGGAGCGTGGGCCCTGTTCGACAACGAACCGATGCCCGTCACCGCCACCGCCACCGAGGAGTCGCGGTTGCTGCGCATCAGCCGCGACGATTTCTACGAACTGCTTTCGTTTCGGACAATGTCGAGATTACTACAACCGTGTTCAGTACCCTGGTGAAACGGTTCCGGCGGCTGGTTGGGCAATGAGCGGAGAAATTGCGGACCCGGCATTGCTCGAATTGCAGCGGCATGCAACCATGGGCCGCCTGCTGGCATCCGTGGCACACGAAATGAGCGCGCCGCTGGGCGCGATGCTCTCCAACCGCGATGTGGAACTTCGCCTGCTCGATCGCATCGAACAAGCCGCGGCCGGCAGTGAGCCCGCCAAGGTGATGGAACTGGCGGCCGCCTGCCGCGAGCTCGCGCGCATCGACCAGTTGGCTGGAGAGCGCATCAGCCGGCTGGTCCGAAGCGTGAAAATCGCGGCTCGCGCGGCCGACCCCGTTTCGCGGCGGGTCCAGCTCAATGAGATCGTTGACAGCGCGCTCGATCTTGCCAAGACCGAGTTTCGCTCACGCATCGCCGTGGAGACGGATCTCGAATCGCTGCCGGAAGTGGAATGCCAGCCGCACCTGTTGAGCCAGGCCATTCTGAATCTTCTCACCAACGCCGGCCAGGCCATCGAAGGAACCGGCAGGATCACCGTCGGTACCCGCCTCGAAGGCGATTCGGTGCATATCTGGGTGGCCGACACGGGGCGGGGGATCCCGCCGGAGGACCGCCAAAAGGTGCTGAAACAGGCCTTCACCACCAAGCCGCTGGGCGTCGGCACGGGGTTGGGCCTGTTGATCGTGCGGCAGATCGTGACGGAGGCCCACGGCGGCTCCGTCAGTTTCGAAAGCGAATCCGGGCGCGGGACCACCTTCCACATCCGAATTCCCGTGCGGCAAAAGAGCAAAGGAGATGTGCCGAGTGCCTGAGAATCGTAAGCCTAGAATCGTACTGGTGGACGACGAAGCCATGATCCTGACCAGCATCCGAACCCTGCTCACGCTGGAAACGGACTATGAAGTGCAAGCCTTCACAGACCCGCTCGAGGCGGCAAAATACATGGCCCGAAACACCGTCGACGTCACCGTCTCCGACTATCTGATGCCCGGCATGACCGGCATCCAGCTTCTGGCCGAGTCCAAACGTCTGCAGCCGGAATCCACGCGGGTTCTGCTCACCGGTCACGCCGATAAGGCCAGCGCCATCAAGGCCATCAACGAAGTCGGCCTGTTTCAATACCTGGAGAAGCCCTGGGACAACGAGCAGCTTCTGCTGGTCATCCAGCAGGGCGTGGAACGCGCCCAACTGCTGGGCGAATTGCGCCAGAAAATTTCGGAATTGGACGCAGCGCATTCCACCTTGAAGAACACGCAGGCACGGCTGCTCAAGGCATTTCTCTAAGCGGCGGCTCCCAGCAACGCCGCGCCTGCAACCCGCGGCGTTCCAAGCTGAGATGCGACCGTTAAGGGAGCGGTTGCCGCTCTCCGAATCACACTCAAGGGCTGCACCGTCTCTGCGGCGAAGCCAGGCCGTAGACTCATGCGCTACAGCCCCGCTGGTTTGGGACCATGCCCGTTGGTCGGCGCCAGATCCTTCATGCGCTCGATGGAACGCTGGCGCGGCAGATACTCGGCCAGGTATTGGTTGAACTGGCGCAACCGCCCGCTCTCCGAGCGCTCCCGCAGCATCAGGCTCAGGAAGTCCAGGTCCGGTACCGCCTGCGCCACCTGGAAGCTCACTTGCCGGTCTCGAAAGTCCGGGTCGCTGTGTCCCCGCGCGGCTCCCAGCCGGCTTAGCGTGCGGTAATTGGATAGCGCCAGGTCGCGCACCTCCGGCGGCACCGGCGCCAGGTCATCGTCGTCGAAGAACTCAACTTCCCCCTGTAGATACTCCTTGTCCTCGTTCAGGCTCGCTATCTCGAACCGCTGCTGCCCGCACGTCAGGATGTCCATCCGTCCGTCCGGATACATCTCCAGCACCTTCTCCACTATCACCGTGCAGCCGGCGTTCAGAGTCCCGTTCTCTTTGGAGCGGACGATGCCGAATTCGGAGCCGTCCCGTATCGCCTCGCCCACCATCTCCTTGTACCGGTCCTCAAAAATATGCAGTGGATGGCGGGTTCTCGGGAAGACCACCAGTTGCAGCGGGAATAACGGGATAAGCCGCTTCGGCATGGTACCATTATGACGTTTCTGCACGACACAGGCCGCCTGCAAGCGGGTGCAACGCCATGCGAATTGACGGCAAAGTGGTTCTCATCACCGGAGCCTCGGAAGGTATCGGCGCCGCCTGCGCCCGCGAGTTCGCCTCCTCTGGAGCCAGGCTCTCGCTCACCGCGCGCAGTGAAGATGGCTTGCACCGCGCCGCCGCCCCAGGTTCCCTCGTCACCGGTGCCGATATCACCAACGACCACGCTCGCCGCCGCGTGGTGCAGCGCACCCTGGAGCATTTCGGCGCCATCGATATCCTCATCAACAACGCCGGCGCCGGCATCTACCAGCCCTCCTGGGAAATGCCCATGGACGAAGCCCGCTACCTCATGGAATTGAACTTCTTCGCCCCCCTCGCCATGACCCAGCTCGTCGTCCCGCACATGCGCGCCCGGCGCTCGGGCATGCTCGTCAACGTGGGCTCCATCGGGGGCAAGGTGGTGCTCCCCTGGTTGACCGTCTACAGCGTCACCAAGTCCGCTCTCGGCGCGCTCACCGAAGGCCAGCGCATCGAACTCATGCGCGATGGCGTCCGCACCATGCTGGTCTGTCCCGGCTATGTGAAGACGGGATTCCAGAAGAATGTCCGCGCCGGGCAACCCCCTGAAAAACTACAGGAGGCGCGCCGCTTCGCCATCACGCCCGAGCAGTGCGCGGAGGCCATTCGCCGCGGGGTGGAGCGCGATGCCCGCACCATCGTCACCCCCCGCTCGGGCTGGCTCTTCGTGCTCGCCATGCGCCTGTTCCCCTCCATCGTGGAATCGCGCATGGCATCCATCAACGGTACCGCATGAACCTCGAGAATCTACGTCGTCGGTTTCATGGTAGCCGGCAAGAGCACCGCGGGCCGCCACCTCTCCCATCGCCTGGGCTGGAGTTTCTTCGACACCGACGCCGAAATTGAGGCCACCGAAAAAACCGCCATCGCCGGCATTTTCGCTGCCCGCGGCGAGCCCGAATTCCGCCGCATCGAGTCCGCCATCATCGGCCAACACGTGCGTTGGGTCGAACGCGGACGCCCCGCCGTACTCGCCCTCGGCGGCGGCGCCTTCAGCCAGCCGGACAACCGCCTGCTGCTTCAGAATAATGGCATCACGGTCTGGCTGGATTGCCCTTTCGAAACCGTGCGCCGCCGCGTCGCCCAGGCCACCCACCGCCCGCTGGCGCGCGATCCCGAAGCTTTCGCCGCGCTCTTTGCGGAGCGCCACCACCACTACTGCCTGGCTGACATGCACATCCCCATCTCCAGCGACGACCCCGAAATCACCGTCGCCGCCATCCTCGCCCACCCCCTTTTCAAATGACCGCCCCTGCCCGGTCCCGTGGGGCAGACGCCCCGTTCAAGGCGTAGTGGAACGCTTCTGCCGGGTCTCGTAACCGCTATCGGTATTTATCAACGCTGCGGTGATCCGTTCCCTGCCCACGTCAAGCTCCACCACGCGCCAGACTCCCGGTGCACGGGCTGTCCGCGACACAAATCGGCAAACCCTATTCCAATCGCGGCAGGTTCTCCGGTTGTACGAGAAGGCGAATGGACCGGGCCTGGCCAGGAGTTCTTTCGATGAGGCCGTTGCGCTCCAGGGTCGTATTGACCTTGCTTTGCAGTGAATGACGGCGCGATTGACGGATCGAGCTTCGGCGCCAGATCCATGCTTACCGCGAAGGCATCTTCGCCAAAACTGTCGAAGATGCGGACTCTCAGAATGTAAACCTGTCCTGAGATGACGGTGCGAACGGGCTTCTTGGCGGCGGCGTAAAGATTCCTGCGCAACTCCTTCGAATCGGCGCTGGAGCTTGTGTACTTCGCGATCCCGATGCCTGTACCTCCTTCGTTTGCGAAGACCCACTCCCGGCCGTCTTTGTGCTCCACCTCAAGCGACTCAGCGCCGAGTGACAGTGCGTGACCGCATAACCCTTCGAGCAATGTCGTCGGTCTGCCCATGCGTTTACACCAGCGAAGTGGCAAAGCCCTCCGGATTATTCTAACCGGTCTGAGGGCCGGCAGCGGAACTGTCTGCCCGGGCACACCCAGCCACCGCGAGCGATTCCTTCCGGATGATGTTGACCAGTGACAGAGACGGCGTGCGTTCGGAAGTACGTCGACGGATGCTGGCCGACCAGTAGGGACTGATTCCGAATGCCAAGTTCACGTCCTCTTCGGCAAGGCCCCGCATGCCAACCCCGGGTCGCTTTGCCCTAGATGCCGAGCGGTTCCGAGTGGTATAACAGTCATATCAGATGCGCTTTAGCTTCGATCTCCGAAAGAGCAGGCGCCTCAGGGCGAATCCCCGGCGCGGCATAGGGTTTGAAGAGGCGCGTGAGTTGTTCTCACAGCCTTATTGGCTCGATCAGCGATCCGACGTTCCGGAGCAGTTTCTGGCCGTCGGCTGGGCCGGTGACCGGCTGTATTCTGTCATTTTTGAAGTCCGGCAAGACGAAGAAGGCGAGATTCTGCACCTCGTCACTCTGTGGAGGTCGACAACGGAGGAGATCCGACTGTATGAAGAAAACTCGTAAATCTGCCCAACCGGTTTCCGCCGACGCGATTGCGCGGTTAGCAGATCAAGGCAAGGACGTTTCTCATTTCTTTAAGGGCCAAGGCCGCATGGTTCAGCCGATTCAGCGCGTCAATGTAGACGTCACGGCCACCATGCTGGAAGAACTGGACAAGGCTGCTCAGGACCTCAATGTGAGCCGCCAGGCGGTCATCAAGACGCTGGTCCGGCAAGCGCTCGATCAGCACTACCTGGCACAACGCGCAAGGCGCCCGCAATCGGCGTCCTAACCGCGACCGTCACCAGGAGCGCCCGGATGGTCACCCGCACGCCGAATCGCGGTCTGGAAGTTGGGTGGCGGGATGACGACTGGCGGGGGAGTAATCTGGGAAAACGCTCATGAGACCCGTCCGTTTCAACTCGCTCACCGTAGGATGTTGCCAGACATGCACAATTTATGGTACATGTATGACAGAAGGTACAAGAACGACAGGGAATGATGGAGCTCCCACCGCCACAGAAAGTCCCGCTGATCTTCTTCCGATCTGGAAAAGGGACTGAGCCGGTGCGGGAGTGGCTGAAGGAATTGCCGGAAGCCGAACGTCACGCCGTAGGGAAAGACTTTTTAAGGGCGCAATGGCGCTGGCCTGCCGGAATGCCCCTATGCCGGCCGATGGGCAGCGGTCTGCGGGAAATCCGCACCGATTTGCCGACGAAGCGCACGGCGCGCGTAATGTTGTGCCTGTACCACGAGCACTTGGTGGCACTGCACGGGCTTCATCAAGAAGACGCGGGCAACGCCAGACGAGGATCTGACGCTGGCGCGCAAGCGCCAGAAGGAGTTAATGAGATGAGCAAGAAGCACATGGGATCAAGCATTGATGATTTCCTGAAGGCCGAGGGGGTCTTTGAAGAGGCTCAATCGCAGGCAGTGAAAGAGGTTGTCGCCTGGCAGCTCGCCCAGGCTATGAAGGAAAAGAAAATATCGAAGAACCGCATGGCCACACTGCTCAAGACGAGTCGCACGCAGGTTGACCGCCTGTTAGATGCAAAGAACGACATAACGCTGTCGAGCCTCGAGCGGGCGGCGGCCATGGTTGGTCGCCGAGTTACGATTCAACTTGTGTAGCACCGAAGCGTGCGAGGGCATGTTCCCTCCGGGCGCGACGCCGACTTGCCAGTCCCTACCGTGGAAAGGCAGCCCTGTCCGAGTCGGCGACATAACCGGCCAATCTCTGCCCAGGATCATGGCGTGGCGAGTTTACGAGCTTTCGCGATGATTTTCGTGAGGCGGTTCGAAAGGCGGTCGAGACAGGCGCGAGTGTCGGCGTCGGG
>JAPKZC010000929.1:11024-14895 GCA_026394025.1 Candidatus Solibacter sp. | reverse complement strand
CGCCAACGTCGGGGGACGGTGGGGAGGCGCAGTCACGGCGGCTCTCTTCCTCAAGGAATTCGCCGAGGAAACGCCCTGGGTCCACCTGGATATCGCCGGCACCGCCTGGCTGGACGAGTCCAAACCATACCTGGCAAAGGGTCCCACCGGCCTACCCGTTCGCACTCTGGTTCGTCTGGCCATGGAGTGGAAGGACTGATGGCATGAAAGCGCTGGCGGACTGTACTGACCTCTCCTTTGTCAACGACTACGCCGAAATCTCACAATCCAACTTGTACATCACCATGCCGGAAAGCAGCTTGGGATAGAAGTCTGTGGATTTCTGCGGCATCACGCCGCCGCTGAAGCTGGTGTCGGCCACCTGTTGCACGCTGGTGGGCTTGAGCAGGAAGGCGATCTGCGCCGCGCCCTTGCGCACCTCTTCCACCGCCGCATCGATGCCGCGGATGTAGCGCAGGTGCGTCTCGTCGCGTACCGCCGCTTCGCTGATGCCGAGCGCCTTGCCGAGCAACCCCTCGTGCAGGATGCGCACATCCAGGGCGCCGCGCGACGTGCGGTTTTCCAACTGGTAGAGCTTGTCGCCGATGGCTGCGCCGATGATGCTGCGGTGGCCGCTTGCCGCCCAGGCGGCCTTGAGTTCGTCGAGCGAAGCGATCTCGCGCACGTCGAAATCGCGACCGGCGGCGGCCAGGAATCCCGCGGGATCGACGCCGTTCACCAGGCGATGGGTGGCGAGAATCTTCAGGCCCGCGGAGTGCATGTTGACGAAGGCCATGACCATGCGGCTGGCGCCGGGCAGGTGCGGGTGTTCGCGCTGGAAGGCCATGGCGGTCTCGTACCGGTGGTGGCCGTCGGCGATGAGCAGTTTCTTGTCCGCCATCAGATGCTGGATTTCGGGCGCGGAAGCGACCTGGCGGCGCCAGAGCCGCCTCATCGAGCAGTGCGTCGATGGCGCCCGACGGATCGGGGTAGAGCATGAAGATGGGTTCGAAATGGGTGTGGGTGTGCTTGAGCAGTTCCATGCGGTCCTTCTTAGGACCGGAGAGGGTCTGCTCGTGGCGGAAGACGATGCCGGCAGCGTACTCTTCCACCTGGCCGAGGGCGATGAAGCCCTTGCGGACCAGGCGCTCGCCGGTATCGGGCACGACGAATTCCTGGAAGTAGGCGAACATGCCGGGAGCGGCATCGCGCGCCCAGACGCCGCTCGCGACCCACTCCTGCATGGTGCGGGTGGCGCGGGTGTAGACGTTTTCGGTTTCGCTGTCGTCCGGCTGGCGCTCTCCCAGGATGACGCGCACCAGGTTGTACGGGCTCACTTCAAGATAATGGCGCCGCATGGCCGGCGAAATCTTGTCGTACGGCTGAGTGACGAGGTTCGGTAAAGGTCCCGCCTGCGCGGCATAGCGGTAGGGTTGGAAAGGGAATATGTTGGCCAAGGACCATTATAAATGGTGAGGCGGGCCCCTTGGTCCGCGCGGGTCCCCCCGGACCCGCTTCTCGCCACTCTATCTGCCCTGTGCAGCCGCCGGGACCATGTCCGGTTCGCGCGTCACGATGCCGTTCTTGGCTTCGCCGATATCCACATTCTGGACTTCGAGGGTGCGGCCGAGAACATTGTCGAGCGCGTTGCGTGCCTTGAGGTACTGGCTGCGCGCCTCCACTTCGGCGAGCCCGCGAGTGGTGGTGTCACGCTGCACGATTACCACATTAAGGATGCTCGACGTGCCCAACTCGTATTTGCGGCGTTCGCCGGCCAGCGCCTGTTCCTGGAGCTTGCGGGCCTGCACGGCGGTCTCGTAGACGGAACGCGCCTGCTTGAGCGCGATCTGGGCGTTGATCACGTTCAACTTGATGTTGTTCTGCAACTGCTTGTCCTGAATCTGCGCCTGGCGGTAGTTCAACTGGTCGGTGATCAAATCGGCCTGGTTGGCGCGGTTGCGGATGGGGACGTTGAGCTGGAAACCGGCGCTGTAGTTGGGAAAGTTGCGGTGCAATAACTGGGTCACGAAAGTGCCGTAGCCGCCCAGGAAAAAGGCGTTGACATCGGCCGGCGCGCGGGTCCGGTAGCCGATGGTCCCACCTTGAACGCCACCGACCGTGATCGGAACCGGCAGGCTGTTCACGTCGCCTGCCAGGCCGTTGTTGGAGAGGTTAGCGAAGACGCTGAGCGAAGGTAGCAGGTTGTTCCTGGTGCCCAGCATGCTGATGCGGGTATCCTCCAGGCCGATCTGGCTCTGTTCGATTTCCGGACGCTTCTGGAAGGCCTCGGCGACCATGTCCTGGGTCGGCTGGATGGCATCCTGCGGGGGCACATCGAAGTGATCCGTGGGGGTGATGCGGGCGCTGACCAAAGCCGGGTTGTTGAGGCCGCCGCGGGTGAGCACGCTCTTAAGGATCATTTCCTGCTGCAAGACCTGGGTCTCCGCCGTCACCACATCCTGCTGGCTGCTCTTCATCTCGGCCTCGGCCTGGATGATGTCGATCTCGGCGAGCGCGCCCAGTTCGGCGCGGCGCTTGTTGTCGGTATAGAGCTGCGTGTTGAGGCCGAGGGTCTGCTGCTTGACCCTGAGGCTGTCGTTGAAGGTCACCAAGTCCCAATACAGGCTGACCACGTTATTCACCGTGGAGATGATCTGCTGTTTAAAGGTCAGGTCGGAGATGTGCAGCTGGTTTCTGGCGATACGGATGGCGCGGTTGTTCACCTTGACGCCGAAGCCGTTGAGCAGGTTCTGGGTGATCGAAAAACTCAGGGCACCCTGGGTCACCGGGTTGAAATCGCTGTTGGGGGAATTCTGCTTGTAGCCCAGGGTGTTGCCCATGCCGAGCGAGACGCTGGTGCCGGTGAGGAAGCCCTGCTGGATGCCGAAATTGGCGTTTTTGTAGGAGGTCACCAGGAAGTTGGTGCCGGTGGTGAAGGTGCTGGTCAGGGGCGCGGTCTGGTGCGAAAACTGTGAGTTGAGGAAGACCGTCGGGTCCAGGTTGGGGATGGCGGAACCGGCCAACTGGACGTTGAGGCCGCTGAGTACGCCGCCGGTGCGGCCGCCGCTGGAACTGCCGCCGGTGGAACCCAGCGAATTGGCGCCCGCCAGCACGCCCAGCGAAGCCGACGACGGTCCGGTGGAGATGCTGTTGCTCACGTTGCGCAGCAACGCACCGGCGCTGGCGCGCCGCAGGTTGGTTTGCTGGAGCTTGGGATTGAGGCGGGCCACCTCGACATCCAGATTGTTCTCCAGGGCCAGCGCGATGGCATCGCGCAAGGACAAATAGATGTGGCCGGCGCGTATCAGGCGCTCGATCCGCGGAGAATCCTCAAAGCTGATGGCGGCCACCGTGGTGGGCTGGTAGTTCTTGGTGAGGCCATAAAAAAACCCCCGATTGGCACTGCCCTTGATTTCCGGCGTCTGGGCAAACACCGGCAGCGCCATCACAAAGCAGAGAATGACCGAAAGGATCGACTTAAATCGCGACATAAATTGGATGGGACCTCAAGCCACTATTATGGCCCGTCTTTACCCTTATACGTAAGAGAGGACGCGCAGGTTCGCCAATTCTTAGCGCGGAAACCGGCGGAGCGGTAGAGTAGTCTACAGGGATATGCGGAAGTACCTGCTGGCACTCGCGATTCTGGCCTGCGCGGCCTGGGCGGCAAACCTCAAGTTGTACATGAAGGATGGCAGCTATCAGATTGTCCGCGAGTACCAGGTGCAGCCTGACCGAGTGCATTTTTACAGCGTGGAACGGAGCGGCTGGGAGGATGTCCCCCTGGACCTGGTGGACTTGAAACGGACCGAAAGCGAGGTTGCGGAGCGCAAGACGAGGCTGGAGGAAGACGCCAAGGTGATGGCGCAGGAGGAGAAGGCCGAGCGGGACC
>JAPKZC010000929.1:4657-10865 GCA_026394025.1 Candidatus Solibacter sp. | reverse complement strand
GCAGGAGTTCTACCTGCAACTCTCCGAGCCGCAGCGCTTCGGCATCGCCAAATTGACCAGCAAGGGCGCGGTGCGCATTGTGGAGAACCTAACCACGGTACCGGTGGTGAACGAAATCATCCAGGAGCCCACCATGGTGGACATTCTGAAGAAGGAACTGGATAGCGGCTTGTATAAGATCTGGCCCAAGGAAAAACTGGAGCCCGGCGAGTACGCGGTGGTGGAGTACAGCGAAAGCAAGCTGAACATCCAGGTTTGGGATTTCGCCATCAAGGCGAAGTGAGCCGCCTGGCAGTCGCGATGCTACCATGGCGCTGATGAAGCTCACATTCTGGGGCGCGGCCGGCACCGTCACCGGTTCCATGCACCTGTTGGAAAACGGCGGCAAGAGATACCTGTTGGATTGCGGGCTTTATCAGGGCCGCCGCAAGGACGCCGACCTGAAGAACCGCAAGCTGCCGTTTCCGGGCGGCTCGATTGACGCCGTGGTGCTTTCGCACGCGCACATCGATCACAGCGGCAATCTGCCCACGCTGGTGAAGAACGGGTTCGGGGGCCCCATCTATTCGACCCCGGCCAGCATTGATCTCTGCAACTGGATGTTGCGCGACACCGCGCACATTCACGAGAAGGACGCCGAGTTCCTGAACAAACGTCTGGAAAAGCGCAAGGCCGCGGGCCAGTCGCGGAAGGAAAACGGCAACGGTACGGTGGAGCCGCTCTACACCATGGCGGATGCCGAACGCACGCTCCCGCTATTCCGCGGCGTGCCCTATCACGAGCCATTCCCTCTGTCCGATACGCTGAGCTATGAAGCCTACGACGCCGGGCACATCCTGGGCTCGTCCTGCGTGGTGCTGAACGATACATCGGGTAGCGCGCCGCTGCGCCTGACCTACTCGGGCGACGTGGGCCGGCCCAATCTGCCCATCATCCGCGATCCCGACCAGATGCCGCCGGCCGACTACCTGATCATGGAGAGCACGTACGGCGGCCGTCTCCACAAGCATGTGGAGCATGTGGTCAACAAGTTGGCCGATGTGGTGAACCGCACAGCCCGCCGGGGCGGACGGATCATCGTGCCCGCCTTCGCCGTGGGACGCACTCAGCAGCTAGTGCTCCTGCTCCACCAGCTCTTCAACGAAAAACGAATTCCCAACATCCCGCTGTTCGTGGACAGCCCGCTGGCGCTCAACGTGACCGGAGTGCATCGGGATCATCCCGAGTGCTTCGACGCGGAAACCCGCCAGTACCTGACCGACGGCGAGGACCCGTTCGGTTTCAAGCGGCTGCAGTACATCCGCGAGGCCGCCGATTCCAAGAAGCTGAACGATCTCCACGGGCCGTTCGTGGTGATCTCGGCCTCGGGGATGTGCGAACAGGGCCGCATCCTGCACCACCTGCGCAACAACATCGAAGATCCACGCAATACGGTGCTGATCACCGGCTTTATAGCGGCGGATACGCTGGGCCGGAAACTGGTGGAGAAATGGCCCGAGGTGCGAATTTTTGGCGAGCCGATGCGGGTGAAGGCCGAAATCGCCAGCCTTGACGAACTCAGCGGCCACGCCGACCAGAACGAACTGCTGGAATGGATCAAGCCCATGGCGGGTAGCCTGCGCAAGGTGTTCCTGGTGCACGGCGAGCCCAGCCAATCCGAGACCCTGGCGAAATTGCTGCACACCCGTCACGGGCTGGAGGCGGTCTGTCCGGCGCCCGGGCAGAGTTTCGAGCTTACATAAAGTGAAACCGAAAAGGCGTCAGCCTCCTCTATACTGTAGTAAGGAAAGCAAAAGGAGCATTGACTCGTGAGTCCTACACCGACCTATCAAGAGCAGCCGAAGACTTCGGGCCTGCTAATCGCGCTCGTCGCCGGAGCTCTGATCGCGCTGATCGCGGCCAACATCTATCTCTACGTGCAGATCGACCACTTGCGCGCCGACGTTGCCAAGGTTCGCGAGTCCCTGTCGACTGAATTGAGTAACCTGCGGGACGCGTCGTCGGTGACGACGGCTTCCCAATCGCGGCATCTGGAAACCATGAAGGCGGACCTGGAGGCTTCGCGCATCAAGGCTCGGGACGAGGCGCGCACGCTCTCCAGCCAGGCCAAGGCAGAAGCGCAGGCGCACGCGGACCAGTTGGCTCGCCAGATTCAGGCCGAAGAAGCCAAGACCCAGCAACGGGTGGCCGGCGAAATCAGCGAGGTGAAAACCGCGGCTAGCACGGCGAACGCCAAGATTGCCGACGTCTCCACCGACGTGGGCGGCGTCAAAACCCAGGTATCGGCCACCCAGGCGGAACTACAGAAGACGATCGCCGATCTCAAGAGCACGCGCGGCGATCTGGGTGTGTGGCGCTCCGGCGGCTGGGCGAGCGCAATTACATCGAATTCAAGCTGGGCAAGACCAAAGCGCCGCAGCGCGTTGGCGATATCACGCTGATGCTCAAGAAGACCGACCCGAAGAAGAACAAGTACACCGTAGAGGTGATGGCCGACGATAAGCTGACGGAAAAGAAGGACAAGAACGTCAACGAGCCGGTCCAGTTCTACACCAGCAAGGCCCGCCAGCCGTACGAGCTGGTGGTGAACCAGGTGGCGAAAGACTTGATCGTCGGCTACCTGTCCACGCCCAAGGTAGAGACGGCGCGGTAGGACCGGCAAGATCGCGCCGGACCCAGAGGGCACCGCGGTCACGGCTAGTACCTCTCTGTGCGGAGTTTGAGAGCGGTGGCGACGACCACTTTGCCGAACGCAGGTTTCGCGGGTCTCGCTGATCGCCCAACCTGGGCGACAATGGGGCATGAAACTATTTTGGGCTGCCGTGCTGGCGGCTCACGCTGCCTGGGGCCAGACGCCCCCGCTCTACCAGAACGCCGATGCGCCGCTGGAAAAGCGGGTGGACGACCTGCTCTCGCGCATGACCGCCGCGGAGAAGGTTTCGCAGATGATGAACGAGTCGCCGGCCATCGAGCGGCTCGGCGTTCCGGCCTATAACTGGTGGAACGAATGCCTGCACGGCGTGGCGCGCGCGGGCCGCGCCACGGTGTTCCCCATGCCGATTGGCCTGGCGGCGGCGTGGGATCCCGAACTCATCTTCCGCATGGCCACGGCGATCTCCGACGAGGCTCGTGCCAAGAACAATGAGT
Organism: Candidatus Solibacter sp.; assembly: GCA_026394025.1. Lineage (GTDB taxonomy): Bacteria > Acidobacteriota > Terriglobia > Bryobacterales > Bryobacteraceae > Solibacter. Next base: position 7,718 of record JAPKZC010000929.1, on the reverse strand, counting down.
TCATCCGGCGCGGCAAGCGGAGCATCTACCAGGGCCTCACGTTCTGGACGCCAAATATCAACCTGGTACGCGACCCACGCTGGGGGCGGGGCATGGAGGCCTATGGCGAAGATCCGTACCTGGTAGGGCGCATGGCGGTCGAGTTCATCAAAGGGCTGCAAGGCAACGACCCGAAGTATCTGAAGACGGTGGCCACCGCCAAGCACTTCGCGGTGCATAGCGGACCCGAATCTTCGCGCCACAGCTTCGACGCCAAGGTGGAGGATGGGGACCTGGCGGACAGCTACCTGCCGCATTTCGAAGCAGCGATCAAGGAAGGCGGCGCGTACTCGGTAATGTGCGCCTATAACCGCGTGGACGGCGACCCCGCCTGCGCCAGCCCGCGATTGCTGGGTGACATTCTGCGCAAGCAGTGGGGCTTTTCGGGGTATGTGGTTTCCGATTGCGGCGCGGTGGGCGATATCTTCAGCGGCCACAAGGTTGTGAATAGCATGGCGGCGGCCGCGGCGCGCGCCGTGAAGGCGGGCACGGATCTGGATTGCGGCAGCGAATACCGCTCGCTGATTCCGGCTCTGGAACAGAAGCTGATCGCGGAAGCGGAGATCGATGCTTCGGTGCGCCGGTTGTTGACCGCGCGCTTTCGCCTGGGGATGTTCGACCCGCCGGAGCGCGTACCGTACGCGCGCATTCCGCTCTCGGTGGTGGAATCGGCGGCGCACCAGGCGCTGGCGCTGGAAGCGGCGCGCAAATCCATCGTGCTGCTGAAGAACCAGGGCGGGCTGCTGCCGCTGAAGAAGAGCATCAGGACGCTCGCGGTGATCGGGCCCAACTGGCAGGACTGCGCCGCAAACTCGGTGCGCGCACGAACATTCTCTACGCGCAAGGCGGGGAACTGGCCGACGGACTGCCCGTCATGGAGACCGTGCCGGCGTCCGCGCTCTTCACCAGCGATGGCGCGGGCCGGCGCAATGGGTTAAACGGGGAGTACTTCAACACGGCATCCTTCAACGGGCAAGTGTACCGCGCTCCGGGAAAGACGCCCGCACCCGCGGCGTCGAACGTGGCGCCGCTTTTCACGCGCGTGGACGCCGAAATCAACTTCAAATGGTGGGACGGCGCGCCGCGCGCCGATATGGACGACGACAACTTCGGCGTGCGCTGGAGCGGGTTTCTGGCGCCCACGGTCACCGGCAAGTACCGGCTGGGCGGTGTCGGCATGAACGCCTTCGAAATCTACTTCAACGGCAAGCAACTGGCGCGCGGCAACAACACGCACGAGCGCAACTACAGTTACGAAAGCGTGGATCTTGAGGCCGGAAAGCTGTACCCCATACGGGTGGACTTTCACGAAGTGCTGAACGACGCCGACATGCGGCTGGTCTGGGCCGTGCCGGGGCGCGATCTGGAATCAGCCGCGCTGGATGCCGCGCGCCAGGCGGAGGCCGTAGTGATGTTTCTGGGGCTATCGCCGCGTCTGGAAGGCGAGGAGATGAAGGTGCCGGTTGTGGGATTCCAGGGCGGCGACCGCGTGGATCTGGGTCTGCCAGCCGCCCAGGAGGCGCTGCTTCAGAAGGTAGTCGCGCTCGGCAAACCAGTGGTGCTGGTGCTGCTCAACGGCAGCGCGGTGGCGGTGAACTGGGCGCGCGATCGCGTGCCCGCACTGCTGGACGCATGGTATCCGGGCCAAGCCGGCGGCGAGGCGATCGCGGATGTCCTGTTCGGCGACTACAACCCGGCGGGCCGCCTTCCCGTCACCTTCTACAAATCGGCGGACCAGTTGCCGGCCTTTGACGATTACAGTATGAAAGGCCGTACCTACCGCTATTTCCAGGGCGAGCCGCTGTATGCGTTCGGCTACGGCCTGAGCTATACGACGTTCGGCTATCGCCGGCTCGAATGCCCGGAGCGTGCGCCAGCAAATCACGAGGTCACGGTCTCCGTGGAAGTGCGCAATACCGGCAAAGTGGCCGGCGAGGAGGTGGTGCAGCTATACGTCAAGCGCGACGGGGTGCGGTCGCTCGAAGGCTTCCGGCGGATTGCGCTGCAAGTGGGCGAACGCAAGACGGTGAAGTTCGTTCTGGGGGCGCGCCAGTTGCCGAAGAGCGGCGTCGCCGAGATCGCGATTGGGGGCCAGCAGCCCGGCGGGTCCAACGCGGGCGTATTGACGACGACGCTGAGCATCGCCCCATAGTCACCCGCACGGAGTTAGGCTGGCAGTATGAACCGCCGCAGATTTCTCGGCTGGGGCCTGTCCACGCCCGCAGCCGCGTTGTTCGCACAGACGGGAGCGCCGCGCGAAGAACCCGTCGAAGCCATGATGCCGGATGCGTCCCCGGCCATCGCGCTCAACCATCTGGGATTCCTGCCCGGCGCGCGGAAGACGGTGATTTTCCGCTACTCGGGCGGATCGATTGCCTGGTGGGCGATTTTAGCCAGATCGACCGCGAGGGCATGTACCAGGTCTCGATTGCGGATGAACTCTCCACGCCATTCTTCATCCGCCCCGATGTTTGGCGCCGCACGCTGCCCAAAGTGGCCGGGTACTACCGCTATCAGCGGTGCGGCGTTGCGGTGCCCGGGGTGCATGGCGCTTGCCATCTGGACGACGCGCGGCGGCGCGACAATGGCCAGCGCGTGGACACGTCCGGCGGCTGGCACGATGCCGGCGACCTGCGCAAGTGGATGGACGCCACGCTGCTCAACGCCATAGGCCTGCTGCGCGTGGCGCGCAATCTGGGCGAGCGGTGGGACGCCGGCGGCAGCGGCTTGTCCGCGCTGCTCGACGAGGTGCGTTGGGGCAATGGCTATTTTCTGAAGATGCAGGACTCCGACGGGTTGGTGTGGGCCGACGTCGCGGGCGGGCTCAATGGCGATAACAGCGACAATCACTGGACCGACAACCGCGCCGGCACGGAGGACGACCGCTACCTCAACCCGGCGAAACGCGGGCGCAACCAGGCGCTATTCATTACAGTGCAGGCGATGGCGGCCCAGGCGTTCCAGGCAAGCGACGCGGCCTACGCCAAGCAGTGCCTGGCCGCCGCGCAACGCTGCTGGAGTG
>JAPKZC010000929.1:0-4632 GCA_026394025.1 Candidatus Solibacter sp. | reverse complement strand
GGCAATACCGGCGATCTGGCCTGGTGGGTGATGGCCGCGCTCGAAATGCGCGCCGCCGCGGGCGGCGATGTGTATACCGCCGAAGCGGCCCAACTCGGCGGCCGATTGCTGGCGCTGCAAGCCGCCAGTTTCGAGTACGCACAGAAAGAGATACGCGGCTTCTGGCGGGTCAGCGAGCGCGACCAGAATCCGTACACCGACGCCTTGCACCCCGCTCTGCCCGCGCTCGCGCTGTTGGAACTGGCGCGCGCGCTGCCGGAGCATCCGAACACCAAGCGCTGGCGCGATGCGGTGCGCCTGCATCTGGACGAGTACGTGACGCCGCTGGTGACGCACTCGGCCTACGCCATCGTGCCCTTCGGGGTGTTCCTGGGGTCGCCCACACCGGAGACATACCGGCCGCTGGCGGGGGACCTGACCTATCGCTACTTCATGCCGGTACGCAAGCAGTTCTGGTGGGTCGGCACGACCTCGCACCTGGAGTGCTACGCGCTGCTGCTGGCCGAAGCCGCGCAGGCGTTTGGCCACACGCCGTACCGCGACCTGGCGTACCGCCAACTGGAATGGGTGATGGGCGCGAACCCCTTCGGCGCATGTTTGATGACCGGGGAAGGCATGCGCAATCCATATCCTCATTCGCGATTCGTGGGACTGATTCCGGGCGGCATCATGAACGGCATCGCGGGCAATACCAAGGACGCACCGATTCTCGATATGGAGAACGGATTCGACTGGCGGACCACCGAGTACTGGAGCCCGCACAACGCGTACTACCTGTGGGCGGTATCGACGTTGGCGCGGGTGGCTTAAGCCGCCTTACTGCGCCGGGACGAAGGCGACGCAGACAGCCGCGAAGGCTTCCAGGATGTCGCCGGACGGGGTTAGTTTGCCGGTCTTGGCGTCAATCTTGAAGACCACTACGTTATCGGAATCCTGGTGAGCGACGAACATATAGGCGCCGGTCGGGTCGATGGTGAAGTTGCGCGGCGTCTTGCCGCCCGAGGGGGTACGCTCCACCGGCGTCAGTTTGCCTTTCTTGGCGTCGATGGCGAACACGCCGATGCTGTTCACGCCGCGCGTGGAGGTGTAGACGAACTTGCCGTTGGGATGCACGGCGATTTCGGCGCCGCTCATGTTCGGTGCGGTATCCACGGTGGGGAGGGTCTGTAACTCCTCGAACTTGCCGCCCGCATACTTGAAGGCGATCACGCTGGCCGTCATCTCCGTCATGACGTAAGCGAACTTGCCGTTCGGGGTGAAGGCGAAGTGGCGCGGACCGTTACCCGGAGCGATCTTGAGGAACGGCGGATCGTTGGGCGTGAGACCGCCGACTTTGTAGGAGAGAATTTGATCCAGGCCCAGGTCGGGGACGAAAACCGACTTGCCGTCCGGCGAAATCACAGTCTCGTGCGCGTGGGGGCCGGATTGACGCTGGCGATTCACGCTGGAGCCAGCATGTTGCACGAAGGCGGAGGCTTCGCCGAGCGTGCCATCGTCGTGCACGGGGAATTCGGCGGCGTTGCCGGAGTTGTAGTTGGCCACATACAGCCATTTGCCGGAGGGGTCGAGCGCGAGATGGCAGGGACCGCCGCCGCGCGAAGTCACGGTGTTCAGCAACTTCAACTGGCCGGTTTTGGTGTCCATGGCGAACGCGCTGACGCTGCCGGTTCTCGAGCCCTGGAAATTGGAGATTTCGTTGACCGCGTAGAGGAACTTGTGGTTGGGGTGGACGGCTAGAAACGAAGGGCTGACGGTTTCGCCCACCAGGCCGATGGCGGTGAGTTTCCCGGTGGCCGGTTGGAAGCGCCACGCGTAAATGCCCTTGCTCTTTTCAGGGCGCGTGTAAGTGCCGACGTAGGCGATGTACTCGCCTTTGGCAGCCTTGGCGGGCTGCGCAAACCCGCTGGGCAACAGACAGGCGAGTGCCGCCGCGGAGAGGAATAATCTCGAAATCAGTCTCATGGCTATTTTGCTCCCGATTCGGGAAGGGTGTAGAAATCGTAGGATATGCGCCAGGTGAATTCCTTGCCAGGATCGATGCGCATATCGATATAAGCTTCGGGACAGACCGTGGTGCGGATGGACCAGAAGACCAGCTTCGACAACGGGCGGTCTGAGGTCTGGCGGACACCGGCGCGCGCCGCGGCGTTCTCCACGCGGATGTCGTAGTCCTTCGGCGTATTGCCAAAGCCTTCGAGCGCGGTATATGCAGACTGGCCTTTCTGCAATTCCTTGAGGTAAGTGAGCTGGTTGCCGCGGGCTTCGGCGAGACCCCTGAGGTCAGCCGTGGCGCGCACGGCGAAGGGGAACTCGACGGTGAAATCAGGCCCGGCGGGCTTGCCGTCGATCACGTAGAAATTGTGTTCGTAGACACTGGTCTCGATGACTTTGCTCCCGGTGTTCCTGAGGCTGTGCTCCAGGACCAGTTGCGGCATGCCCTTGGTAAGGCGGACGGTCTTCTTATAGAGATACGCGTAGCCCGCAGTGTCGCGCAATTCCTGGGTGAATTCCACGCGGTCGGGAAACTGGTTGACGGACCACTTTCCCGAATCGGTAATCTCGTAAGTCTTGAACTGGCTGAAGGCGTGCTCTTCCGGCTTGCGGACCGCGCCGACGCCGATCTTGACGAAGCTTTCGCCGGGCTTCACGTCGTTGTAGCCGAGGCCAACGCCGCTGCTCAGGAACTCTTCCACCGGACCGAGGATGGAATCGTGAAGTTTGGCGTCGTAACGGTCGAACCACTGGCCGAAAAAGTTGTGGCCCTGGAATTCCAGGCTGGCGATCTGGCCCGACCAATCGAAGCGGGTGGCGCGATAGTAGCCCTGCTGCGCGTCGGGCAAGTAGAGTTTGGCGCGGACGCTTCCGTTGGAGATTTCGGCCTGCGGAAAATCCGCGGCGGCGAGAGTGGCGGCAACCAGCGCGCAAAGAATCGAAAGCTTCTGCATCATTTGGAATTCCTCGAATTGGGGAGAACCGTAGCGTATTGTCTCAGGTTTCACGCGAGCGATGTGCTCCACCCCGGCGAGAATTATCCAATGCAAGATGAGCATGAAACTGGCGAAACGGGTGGAGCGGTTTCCAATGCAAGATGAGCATGAAGAGGGGAAGAATGGGGTAGGCGTCGCGCGGCCGGGTGCAAGTGCAAATGTGGAATGCCGAAAGCCTCAGCCGGGAACAGATCCGGGAGTTTCTGAAGTCGAGCCAGACCATCGAATTTGCGGGGGTTGGGCGGGGCGAGAAATACGTATGGGTGGAGCGCGTACTGGGAGTGCAGGGCTACGCCGAGTTGGGCAAGAAGGAGCGCGGTGTAGTGCGCGGCTACGTAGAGAAAGTGACGGGGATGAGCGCCGCGCAGACGACGCGATTAATCCGCAGGTTTCTCGACGAGGGGGTGGTGAAGGCAGCTCCGTACCAACGGCACTGCTTCCAGGCGCGGTACACCGCCGAGGACATCGGGTTGCTGGCGGAAGTGGACCGAGCGCACGAGCGGTTGAGTGGGCCGGCCACGCGCCACATTTTTCAGCGCGCGTACGAGCAGTATGGGAAGCAGCAGTACGAGCGGCTGGCGAAAATCAGCGTGGCGCATTTGTACAACTTGCGAGCCAGCGCGCGCTACCGCAACCAGGCGGCAGTGTTCGAGCCGACGCGGCCGTCGGCGATCGCGATCGGCGAGCGGCGCAGACCCGAACCGCAGGGCCGGCCCGGATACGTGCGTGTGGACACGGTACATCAGGGCGACTGGGATGGGGCCAAGGGTGTGTACCACATCAACGCGGTGGATGCGGTGACGCAGTGGCAGGTGGTGGGATGCGCAAGCAAGATCAGCGAGGCATACTTGCTGCCGGTGCTGGAGGCGGTGCTGGCGCAGTTTCCGTTCGTGGTGTTAGGGTTTCACGTGGACAACGGTTCGGAGTACATCAATCATCGAGTGGCGCAAATGATGGACAAGCTGCACGCGGAGTTCACCAAGAGCCGTGCGTGCCGCAGCCAGGACAACGCGCTGGTGGAAGGCAAGAACGGCGCCGTGGTGCGCAAGCACATTGGCTACGGATACATCGCGGGCGAGCACGCCGAGGCGATTGGGAAGTTTTATGCGCGGCACCTGAATCCGTATCTAAATCTACACCGGCCCTGCGGCTTTGCCACAGTGAGCCTGGACGAGCGCGGCAAACGGCGGCGTCAATACAAGGTCTCGGACGCCATTGGAGAAACTGAAATCGCTGGAGAAGGTCGAGGAATATCTCAAGCCAGGTGTGAGTTTGGCGGAGTTGGAGCGAGAGGCACTGGCCATGAGCGACACCGAGTATGCGCGCAAGATGGGCGCCGCCAAGTCGCGGCTGCTGAGGGGCTGCAAGGTGCAGTCTCCGCTACCGCCGTCGTTCCGATAGGGGAGGCGGGGGGCCGTGGAAATGCCGGGGCCGTGGAAAGCATGGAAAACCAAACCCAGGTTTTCCACGTTTCCCACTGCCCCTTGAAAATCCCGCAGAACCAGCGAGATTTTCACATTCCCACCGCCCCGGCGTGCACCGCCTGGGAAAGTGGAAAACGCAAAGACAGGTTTCCCACTTTCCCACCCGGCGCACGCGACGACGACGACCGTCCTGTATGTGAAATCAAAAACCAAAGAAAGGA
>JAPKZC010000881.1 GCA_026394025.1 Candidatus Solibacter sp. | reverse complement strand
GCGGGTGCTTGCTAAACCGTCCCAGCGCGTCCCGGAAATCGGGATGCCCCGGTGCGATGCTGCCCACCACTCCCACCACCAGCGCGTTGTCATCGGCCACCCGGAGCAGCCAAAGATTGTCCTCCAGCCACGGGCTGGCTTCCACCGCCACTACCCCATCCACGGCATATGGGCGCACGTTTTCCAGGTAACGGTCCGGGTAGGTGGGCTTGTACAGGGCCGTCTCTCCCGCCGCCGGCCAGGGTACGCCTTGCGGACGAGTCGGATCGTAGAAGTGCACGTGCGAGTCGATCACCCGAACCGCCGGAGCCGCTTCCGTTGCGCGCCCCGCCACCGTTCCCGCCACGCCGGCCAACAAGTTTCTCAGCAGGGTCCTGCGTTGCATCGGGTGCATTTCTCCCTAGTCTAAACCCCTTGCCCGCCGCTGTTCGCATTGCGGCACACGGTCCCGTTGGTTCTCCGTCGTTCAGCCATGCTTGACTCCATTGAACTCTTGCACCGCGTTGAGCATCGCCACGATATTCTCCACCGGAGTTCCGGCCTGAATGTTGTGGATCGGGTTGAACACGAACCCGCCATCGCTGGAGAAGATCTCGCAACGCCGCAGGACCTCTTCGCGCACCTGCCCGGGTGTTCCGAACGGTAGCGTCTTCTGGGTATCGACGCCGCCTCCCCAGAACGTCAGCCGCCCGCCGTACTTGCTCTTCAGCGTCGCGGGGTCCATGCCTCGCGCCGAGCATTGCACCGGGTTCAAGATGTCGAAGCCGGCGTCGATGAAGCTATCCAGGAACCGCACCACGCTGCCGCAGGAATGTTTGAAGCTCTTCCACGCCGTGTCGGCGTGTATCCAGTCGTTCACGCGCTTGTAGTAGGGCAGCCAGAGTTCTCGAAAGGTGGCGTCGGAACAAAACGCCGAAGTCTGCGTGCCGAAGTCGGTGCCGCAGACGAAGACCGCCTGCACGGTATTGCCAACGCGTTCGTGTATGCGGGCCAGGTTCGCCATGCCGATCTCACATTGCCGTTCAAAGATCTGGTGAATGTAGGGGCGGCGCGACCGCGTCGATACGTACCACTCGGTAATGTCGCGGATGCCCTTTGGGTTCGTCATGAATGGGCCCGGCACCAGCGCGATGTCGCCGAATGCCGTGCCGCCGAAGGTGGCGACTACCCCGCGCCCAGTCGAATTCGCCCGGTCGACGCTGCGCGCGACATGCTCCAGGTCCGCTTCGGAGATTGCACCGAATTCCTCAAGATTATCCGCCGGATCGAGATTGTTCTCGTCGAACGCCGCCTGACGGACAATCGTGTCGAAGAAAGCGCTGCCCACCGGCATGCGCCCGCTCGGCGCGGCCGATGTATCACCCTTCGGAAAAATCAGAATATCGCCGCCAGGTTCTTCCACCACGCGGAAGTTCCCGCCCACCAGAACGTCGAGCCCGCGAAAGCTCCACTCCTTCCAGTTTTCGTTCGCGAACCCGAACATGTTCTCGCGCGGGAACACTCCCGCAGTGTCGATGCCGAGCGCCTCCACTAGGTCGTCGTCGATCCAGCCCAACATTTGATACGGCTCGTGCACTTTCACGGGGAGTTTCGCCAGCCCGAAGTAGTCGCGAAGTTGGCAAACGCAGGTCACGTGAATGCCGGTGACCGCCGTGCTCCCCAGGTCGATCGGAATCTGCTCCGGCCGCTCATGACGGAGCGTCGCGGCCAGGCGGCGGGCACCCGCGCCGCCTGGCACTGCGCTTGCTATCGTACGGTCGTTTTCCACTGCTGTTCGATCTCCTCGAGATTCTTGCCCTTCGTCTCTGGCGTGAACT
>JAPKZC010000178.1:5807-7633 GCA_026394025.1 Candidatus Solibacter sp. | reverse complement strand
GTTTGCTTCCCCGGTTTCCGCCAGACAGATTACGCCGCCTCGCTCCGGCTCCGCTACATGCACGAACGAGCAATTTACATGGTGAATTCCTTTCAATTCACAAGATCAGCCAGGCTTGGCCTGGTGTACCCAAGCTGCAAAGAACAACACTGTAGGTTCTGGCTTTTCTTTGCGACTTGGCGCCTTGGCGTGAGACGCCCTTGAAGCCGGCACCTCAGTTCACCGGCAGGGTCGATGCTTTGGTGGTGGCGCCGCCGATGGTCAGCGATATTGGCGCCGCGCCGGCGGAGATACCCGCGGGCACGACGGCATTGACCTGGTAGAGCCCCGGGAAACCGGGGGCGAGTCCACTGAACTTGACCTCTGCCGGTTGGCCGCCGATGGTGACCGCCGGGTCCACCTTCGTGCGCGCCAGCAGCGTGTTCGACGCGTATTCGCCGCTGGCCGGGCCGCCGTTCACGGGGCCCAGACCGTTCAAGTACAACTGCACGATCTGGCCGCGTTTGGCCGGATTGGCGGCCGTCACGATCGCGGAGTTCTGGTCGAGAGCGGCGGCCATACCGGAGTTCTCGAAGAACGACGGCGCGGTATCGGCCAACGGCACCGCGACCACGTTGCCGAATATGAAACTATCCAGCGTCACCTTGACCTGGGCGGACGCTTGCCCCTGGAGTTCCCAGGGAACTTGCACGTTGATCTGCCGGGGGCTGACGAAGACAATACGGCCCGGGTAGCTGAGTTTGGCCGACGGGACGTCGAAGCTCACGGTGACGCCGTCGAGCGAGAGCGGCAACGCATTGGGAGCGTAGAGCACCGAATCGGTATATTCGCTGAGGCCGGCGCCGTAGATGGAGACGTAAGAGCCGGGAGCGATGGGGCTCTGGCCCGAACCGGCGTCCACTACGCCGCCGGCGGAAATGGTGGGCTGCGCCCATCCAAAGCCGTCGAAAGTCATGGTCAGTCCGCCGACGGAGGCCGTGACGGTCATGTTGCCGGCCCTGGCGATGGTGATGTCCGTGGTACCGATGCCGTAGGCGTCGGTGGCGGTGGAGGCGGCGGAGAACGTCACTGCGTTGCGCGGCGTGGCGCCCCACGGGACGGAGGCTCCGGAGACCGGGAGGCCGGCGCCATCGGTCAACTTCACGGCGACGGAGTGGGGGTGGGCCGGGTTCAGCGGATCGAACGGTTGTTGCCCGACAATGCCTTCGAAGCCGCCAGCCGCGACGAACATGACGTTGTAACCGCCGGCAGAGCCGCCGCCCACCAGATACATGTAGGGGATGGTGAGGGAAACGCCGGTGCCCTTGAGGGTGATGGCGCCGGTGTAGTAGCCGGGTTTGGGGAGGCTGCCGGAGAGGCTGACGGTGAGGCTGGCGCTGCCGCCCGCCGCCACGGGCAGGCTGGCCGTGGCCACCGTGGGAGCGATTGCAGCAGGGTCCAAATTTCCAGAGTAGGACTTAGTTCCCGGGACGACAGCCACGGCGAGGGTGACGGCCGCGGCGCCCAGATTGGAGATGGTGAACTGCCTGGTCAGATTGGAGGGCGCCGCAGCCAGCAGGCCGAAGGACGCGGCCGTGGGGCTGGCGACCACGGTGGCATTGACGGCGGCGCCGGCATCGAGTTTGCCCGCGCCGATCCACATTGGATCGATGATGTCGTCCTCATCGTCGTGGGTGACATCCTGGCTGGCGGTGTTGATGAGGGCGCTACGGATCTGCGCCGGAGTCCAGGTGGGATGCTTCTGTTTCACCAAAGCGGCCGCGCCGGCCACCATCGGCGAGGCGAAACTGGTGCCGTCCGCGGTGGCATATCGGGTGGTGCTGAAC
>JAPKZC010000178.1:0-5784 GCA_026394025.1 Candidatus Solibacter sp. | reverse complement strand
GAGGGTCGTAATTCTGCGCGGCCATGTAGATAGTGGTGCCGGCCGCCACCAGGTCGGGCTTGATGGCGTTGTCCCCGAGGTTGGGGCCAACGGACGAATAGTAAGAGAGCAGATTGGAATCGATGGCATCGGCGACCTCCGCGTTGGAGGGGTCGATGGTGACCAGGGCGGTGGGATTGCTCTTCACGTAGGCCTTAAGGGCCTGGCCGGCGCTCTGCGAGATCATGACCACGGGAATACCGTTGTAATCGAGGTTGCCGGGGGCGATGAGTGCCGTGGCGTCCGCCATGTAGAGGATCACGCCGAGGGCGCCGGCATCGAATGCGTTATTGACTTTGGCAGCGAAGGAGCAAGTACCGCGCTGAATCACGGCGAACACGCCATTCAGAGAAGTCGCCGGGAAGGCGGAGCAGCCAAGGCCATTGTCGCCGAGAGCGGTGACATCGACCACCGGGGCGGTATACGCGCCGATGGGAGAGTAGGGGTCGTCACCGGGGGCGGCGGGAATATTCTGCAGGCTGGCGGGCGCTCCGGCCACGCTGACGCCGGCATTGAAGTAGTGGGAGTTGGTGATAGCGCCGACCGCGATCACGCTGGGGGCGGAAGCGGGACTGCTGATGGAACCGAGTGTGGGGAAGTAGTTGCCATCGTAACCGCTATTGCCGGCCGAGACCACCACCACAATCGATTTGGCGGCGTTTTCGAAGGCGGCGGCCAGTGCGTCGCAGAACACGCCGGCGGCCTGGCCGCAGGCCGCGCCGGTATCCAGCGCGCCGGTGCGGGCGGTGACGCCGCCGGAGAAGTTGACCACATCCATGCCGTCCTTGATCGCGTCGTTGAGGGCCTGGATGATGACGCTCTCTGGGACCGCGTCGTTGACGTAGGGGGAGCCGTAAACCTTATAGTTGCCGAGCCAGGCCTTGGGGGCCATGCCGCTGATCTTGACGGTGCCGGAGGCGGGATTGCCGGCGATGACGCTGGCGATGGCGGTGCCGTGGCCTTCGCGGTCGCGTGGGGAGAAATCGTCGGGCCGGGAATCGGCGGCGGGATTGGCCGGGTTGGAACCGGGAGCGATCAGGCGGACATAGCTGCGCGCCACGATGACTTTGGTGTTGGTGAAATTGGTGCAATCCTCCGGGTGGCCGTCGGTGCACTTGGGAAATCCCGCGGGATAGGAAAGGGACGAATCCTGCAAGGCAGGGTGGGTTTGATCGATGCCGAAATCGAGGACGCCGATTTTCACACCGGCGCCCGCGCTGCCCTGCCCTCCGAGAGCGCTCCAGGCCGCGGGCGCATTTTGCAGCGCGGTGGCGGCATTGAGTGACGGGCGAACCAGGCGCATGGCGACGACGCCAAGTACGCCGGGCAGGCTCTGCAATTCGGCGAGGCGATCTGCGGTGGCGGCGACGAAGACGGCGTTGAGCACCACCTCGGCGCTTCCAGTCACGGTGATCCCGCGCGCGGTGGCTGCCTGGCGCAGGGACTCCTGGGCACGGACGACCTGTTGCCGGTAGCTATCGGCGGCGGTGGAGCGCATGGCCTCACGGCCAGCAAATCGGGCGGATACCGGGGGATCCCTAAGTATCAGGGCATACTGGCCGGATGGCTGCGCGAAAGCGGTGCTCAGGAAGAGAGCGACCAGGCTTGCCCTGAGTGCGATAGAAGACGGCATAATTCTCCAGACGTAATACCATTCTATTCAGGTTTCGTTGGCGCGTGCGGCAAAATGCCGCACGGGCTTCCGCCGCGGCGCTACTTGAATCTCCGTTTATAGAAAAAGTCCAGTCCGAACAGGCCGTTTTCCTCGCGCAGCGCCACCGCCGACCACTGCTTGGAGAACGCCCACTCCACGCGCACCACCTGCGGATTGCTGCTGGTCACGTTGGTGATGTAGGTGAACGTGATCGCCGGCGTCACCTGCTGCTCTAGTGTCAAGCGCGCCTGCGGATTGTTCTCCACGCCGGAGAGCGTGGGGTCGATGCGCAGCTTGCTCACCCCGAAAAACCGCTGCAAGCGTCCCGCCACCGGATTGGCGATGGCCGAACCGAGCAGCGCCGAGGCGCCCATCTGCTGCCACGATTGCGGCTCCGAACTCTGGTGCGCGAGCAGCGAGGGGTCCGAAGTGGGCGTGCGCCCCGTGGCCAATAGCGCCACAATCTCGCTGAATTGCAGCGGCGGGTCGCTCAGCGGGGTCAGGCTCAATTTGGTCAACGGTCCGGAAACCGTCAGCGTGATATCGATGCCGCGCGCCTTGGTTTCGAGGTCAATNTCAGAATCGGCTCCACCTTGACCGGGTTATAAAACGCGATACTCCCCTGGCTGAGCGCGTACTTGGTGCCGAAAAAGGTCAACTTGCCCTGCGTGATGTTGATGCGCCCGAGCACCGCCGGATTGCTCGCCGTACCGCGCAGGCGCAGGTTGGCCTCGGCTTGCAGGTTCTCGGTCAGCGAGCTTTGCAGTTGGATGTCCGGCGCGGTCTCGATTTGCACGTCGAAGCTCAGGCCGCCCAGCAGGCCCTGACGCGCCGACGGCGTCTGCACCGGCTCGGCGCTCTTGGCCAGGATGGAACTGAAATCGGATTGCAGATTGATGCCGGTGCGCAGCACGGTCACGGTGCCGGAGAGCATGCTACTCTCCGAGGTTCCCGTCAAATTCAGGCTGGCATTGGCCACCGTGCTGACGCCCTCGGGATAGCGCACGCGCACCTCGCGGGCTCTGGCGTGCAGGCGGAAAACCAACTGCCCGCCGCCGTAACTGGCGAAGCCCGAGAGTTCGATCCGCCCGCCGCCGGTCTCGCCGGCCAGGCTCTGTATGGTGGCGCGGTCTTTGGTAAAGACCACCGTGCCGCTGGCGTCGGAAATCCCGTTGGGCACGTCCGCGATGTTGAACGCCGCCTTCTCGAACTTCATGCGCCCGTTGATCTGCGGGTCGCTCAACGAACCGCGCACGGTGACGTCGGTAGTCACGCCTCCGGAGGAGACGAAGTCCTTGCTGAAATCCTGTAGGAAGCCCAGGTCCAGCCGGCCATCCACGCGCAAGTCTAGCGGGTTCTTCTGTTCCGCCGACACACGCCCTGAAATGTTGAGATCGGTGCCGCGCCCCACCAGGTGCGCACTCTCCACGGTCACAATGGAATTGGCGAAGCGCACTACGATGGGCCCGCTGTTCTTCAGCGTGAGCGCATCCGCGGCGATATCCACCTCGGGCGCGGGACCGAGTTGAAGCTGCGGGATCCGCAACTCGGCCTTCATCGCCCGCCAGTCCAGCGCCGGCCCCTCGATGCGCAGCACGCCTTCCACGGAGCCCGCGAATCGCGCCGCCGCTTCTCCGCCCTGCGCCGTCGCCAGCCAGGGCTTCAAGCGCGCCAGATCCACCTGCGAAAAACTCACCGTGGCGGTGCCGGGGTACTCGCCCTCCAGCCGCCACTCGCCATCACCCTTCACTACCGAGCCCGCCACGGTGGAATCCAGATGCGCGCGCAGCACGAGGCCCTGCGAATTGGCGGTGAGGTGCGCGTCCCCCAGCGGCTGGCCTTCCAGTTGTACGCCTTTCGTGGCGATATCGGCGTGCAGTTCATCGAAGCGGAACGCAGTTTTGGAGGACGGCCGCAATTCCACTTGCCCGCTGGCTATCACCTGAACCGTGCCTTTGATTCCAGGATGGAGTTCGGCAACGGCGCGGATTTCTTCCAGCGGCATCACATTGCTGCCCACGTCGAAGCGCACCCGGCCGGTATCGAAATGGTCCGCCTGGTGCTGAAACGTGCCGCTCACCCGAACCTGTTTCGCCCCCGCCGCCAGTTGGCCGTTGGTCACCGTCAGCGTATTCGCGGCGTAGGCAGCGTGTGCCGAAATGCGGTCGAATGGCTGGTCGCGGAGTGTGCCCTTGAGCAGTTCCAGATCGGCCTGCGCGCGCGGCGCCCCGATGGTCCCGTTCACTTGGGCCGAGCCGTTGAGCGTGCCGCCGACCGGCAGATCCCTGGTGTGGAGCAGTGCCGCCAGGTCCGCCAGGGCGGCATTTTTCAGGCTGACGGTGGCGGCAATCGGGCTTCTCTCGCCGGTCTTCCACCCGCTCAGCCCCACCGAGCCCTGGAACTGAGCGCGCAGCGGCCCCTGGGCGGCGTTGGCACTCTGCACGCGCAGATAGTCGGCGGCAACCACCACGTCCGCCTCCAGCGAATCCAGATGCTGGTCCGAAAACGTGAAGTCGTTGGCGCGCAGGTGGCCCACCATCCGCGGGTTGTTGAGATTACCGGTCACGCTGCCATCAAACCGGGCCAGGCCGCTCCCCAACTTCACCGGCACGCTGGCGGCGCTAATGCCCAGCGCGGGGAGCACGTCGTTGAGGTCGTTCGTCTCCAGGTGCACCTTGAGTTCGCTGTTGATGGCGCCCGAAAAATCCACCCGCGAGTGCGGCAGGCTCACCGTGGACCGCCCCAGGTCCAAAGCGCCGTTAGCGGCGTCGTACGCTATGTTGATCCGGCCGCGCACCGCATCGCCCGAGGGCGCGGGCGCCAACGTAAGATTGCCTCCGGCGCGCAGTTCCTTACTGCGTTTCAGCGAGCCTTCGAGCGTCACGCCGCCGAACACCAGCGCGTCCCACGGCAGCGGCTCGCTAGAGTACATCGCGATGGTGCGCCGCGCATCCACCCCGCTCACCTCCCCGGTCACCGAGTAGCGGTCCACCTGGCGCAGCCGCGCCTCGCCGCGGAACGTGCCGCCCATCAAACTCAGCGCCACGCCGCCGAGCTCGATATCCTTGCCGCGCAGCGCGAAGCTGCCCACCTGGCCCTGCACAGCCTCCCGCCGCTCGCCGCGCGCGTAGAAGCCGGAGAGCCGAATGTCCGCTGCATCCACGCCCTTGGAACCCGCCGACACTGCGCCGTCGCTACGGAAGTCCACCAGGCGCACGACTTTGTCGCGGTACTCCACGCCGCTCGCGTGCAGCGTGCCGGTGAGCGCCAGGCCGGAGGCCGGAGCCCATTCGCCGTTGCCATTCACCAGCGCTTTGCCGCCGCGCAACTGCGGGGCGCGGAAGATGCGCGCAATATCCGTGAGCGCCACGCGCGCCTGGTACTGAAAACGCGCCTGAGGCACGGCCAGGTCATCCAGCGCGCCGTGGACATCCACCTGGGTCGCGCCCGTGGCTATGGTTCCCGAGTCCAACGCGATGCGATTCTTCTCCATCGTCACCGCCAGGTTCACCGCAAACGGCGCCGGGCCGTAATCGTCGTAGCTCAGATAAAGGGGTTGAATGGACAGCGCCCCGCGGTAGCGCGGGCCAAGCAGATCGTACACCAGCTTGACGTTGAGGTTCTCGCCCCGGGCGGCGAACGGAATGCGGCTGTGCGCCTCCCCCTCGAAGATGCCGCGCTCCAGGTTGAAGCGGTCAATGGCGAGCTTGAGAATGTCCTCGACGGTGGAGCTCTTGCCCGTGCGCCGCACCTTGGGCGCGGGAAAGTTGGTGCGCCCGTCGCCGCCGACGATCAAATACACGCGCGGATCGGACACCGTCAGCGACTGTATATCCACATCCTGCCGTAGGATGGACACCAGTTTGAGGCCCACCACCACGGAGCCGGCCCTCAACAGCGGCGGTTTGTCCCGCGGCTCCGTCCCGTGAATCACCAGTTCCTTCACCTCCGCCCGCATCTGTTTCCAATCGAAGCGGAACGAGGCCACTTCCACGCGCCCGCCGGTGGCTGTCTCCAGCGTGCCGATGATGCGCTGCCGCACCTTGTCGTAGAACCAGGAGCTTTGTATCACGAAAAACGCCGTCACGCCC
>JAPKZC010000890.1:2857-3867 GCA_026394025.1 Candidatus Solibacter sp. | reverse complement strand
GAGAGCCCGCTTTACCTCCAGGAACATCTGCTGATCGGTCATTCGACGTGCCTGCTGCCCGGTGGCTTCCAGCGTGGCCTCGATCCCGGCCATCAAGCTCTCGAACTCTGACAACAGGTCCTGGTGTTCACGCAAGGTCCGCTGGATACATTTGTCCGCGGATAGACTCCACACCTTGCCCCTGGTGCGAGCCTTCCGCCATTCGAAGTCTGGACTTTCGTGATGGACTTCCGGGTTCCAGATGAAATAGAAATGCAATCGACGGTTGAGGTACTGGCCATCGCCGTCGCGATTTCGCCACATCCGCACTCTTTCCCTGTCGAGCGCTTGCAGGACGTCGTTCTCTGTCCGCTGCTCGCGGGCATACCTCTCGGCGAGATTCCCATTTCCCTCGCCAATTTCGAAACGCACCTGCATGCGCATCGAGCGCTCCGGCAAGGACCGGATCAACGATTCGAGGGTTTCTTTTGTCCGGTTGCGGGTGTCGTCATCATGGTAGAACGTGTTGAGGCCAACGGCCTCATAGCCCGCAACGAAGCTGCCGTTGGTCCGAACCAATATATTGTCGAGATAGTCCCGGATCGACAACAGCTCGCAAAATGCCGGCTGTCGTAGCGACTCCTCCCACTGGCGCCTTGTTAGCGGCATGAGCGTTCTTCTCCTTTCATATACTCGACTCGCTGCTCCGCATCCCGCTCCACCGCGCAATAGACGTGGGGTTTCAGGTGAAACATCAACCAGTCGCGCAGATAGGCCCGAGGCTTGCCATATTTGAATAGCGTCAAGGCGGGAATGCTCAGGACCGGCACGACGTATTGCAGGAAGACGTTCATT
Source organism: Candidatus Solibacter sp. (assembly GCA_026394025.1). Classification (GTDB taxonomy): domain Bacteria; phylum Acidobacteriota; class Terriglobia; order Bryobacterales; family Bryobacteraceae; genus Solibacter. The sequence goes on along the minus strand of JAPKZC010000890.1, from coordinate 3,033 downwards.
GGGATCCCGAGCATCTCGCGATGCAGAAACCGGCCGAACAAGTTCATGACTACCGCGAGTACCAGGATCGCAAACAGGTCGTCAAATTCTAGAAAGAGAAACGTGACTCTCGTCGCGAGGTTTCTGGGGACAGGCGAAACAGTTAGCGGCATCGTTTCATTCCTCTGCTCTAGCGA
>JAPKZC010000890.1:427-2800 GCA_026394025.1 Candidatus Solibacter sp. | reverse complement strand
TGGCTGCCCAGTCGAGAAACGGGACACTGAAGATTGACAGCGCTGAGAGCGGCCCGCCACCGCCGATCAGATCGACAACCCCCACGGGAACGGCAATCTGCAGCGCGAGCAGCAGCAGGTCACTCTGCGGAAATCGGCTTCTGCTGCTCGTCGTTGCCTCACGTGCCTGCATATTCGCTCCTCTCAACTCACGCCACCAGTGCCCCTTGAGACGAAGAATTCCGCCAGGCGCACGAGTCCGGAACCCATCAGGCACAGCAATGCGGCCACGAAATGCCGGGTTGCAGTGACCTGGTGATGTGTATATTGGGTAAATGCCTCGCCAACCTGAATCGCACCGAGTGTCACGTGCATTCCTGCATAGACGGGCAGAATGACGTTTGCGAACCAGTCGACCAGATTGAGAATCGAGTTCCAGTAGAGGTCCGGGTTGTTCCAGCCCAGTTGCCCAGTGAACTTCTCCATGGCTCGCAACAACCCGGACACCAGGAGGCACAGAAGCCCGCCGTAGGCCCACATCGAGTACACCTGATGCTGTCCTCTCGCGAACTGCAGGATCGCGATCGCGATGAACAGCGCGCCAAGCGTCGGCATGATCACGTTGCCGGCCCAGTTCGTCAGATTCAGAATCCCGTGGTAGACGGACATACCTTCCTTCCCGGTGTTCACATCATTGCGGTGACCAGTTTCCAGAGGGCGGATACTGTGAGAAGCCCGAGCGTCGCGCCCACCATCGGCATCAGCGGCCTGCGCGTCACGAAGTTCCAAATTGCGCCCATGATCGCAAGACCGGCGGCAATCGGACAGATGGTTCCAGCCATGTAATTCCAGAGACTGTCGAGCACATTCGCAGTCGCGAACTGCCCGCCGCTGTTGTAGCTCTTGATGAGATTCAGTGTTGTCTGGACCGCCAGCAGGAACATCGCGGCGAGGATCGAAGGCAGGGGATGCCCGCCTTCAACCGTGTCGAGGATTGCCCGCAACACGAAAAACGCCGCTAGAGAGGTCGCAAGTCTTGTTACGACGAAGTTGTTCATGAAGTTCGTGAGGTCGCTCTGGAGGTTGGCCATCCACCCGGTTCCAATGCCGCCCGAGGGCAGCGTCGCAGGAACACCGAATGAGGGAAACCAGCTGATGAGCCCCGGCAGAGTGATGAACACGATCGCCCAGAACATCCATTTGGCGAAGTTGCCGCCAACCACCGCGGCGGCTCCTCCCTCCCGCCGCAAGCTGATGCCGCCGAGAATCAGGCACAATACCGCAGCCGATGGCGCAAGCAGCATCATCGTCCTGATGAAATCGCTGAGGAGTTGCGGAGTGGCCATACCTTTCTAGCTCCTCTAGGGAGGCGGGCAACGCCGGGTGAGGACACGCCGACGCTCCCGCCAAAGACGGACTACGAAATGCCACCGGTGCCCTGCTGTATCCAGAACTCCAGAAGCCGGGTCAGTCCGGAAACCATCAGTAGGCCGATGGCAGTGAACGCCCACCGGCTGAACCCCCGTCCGGCGGCAAAGGAGGCAATGGCAGCCAACGCCGCTCCGCCGGCGCCCACCGGAGCAACCACGTTGCCGACCCAGTTGATCAGGTTCAGCCACGTGCCTTCCGGCTGCGCGCCTGTCTGGCCTTGAACGGCGACGTTCGTTTGCGGCGCCGTTCCAAGGTTTTGTGCGATCAACCCTGCCTCGGTAACGACGAGCAGGGCAAGAATGAGAGCGACAGGGAGCGCCCGTCGCCATGCGCTGAGGTCTCTCATCGGAGTACTTCTCCTTTACAGCCCCGCATCCAATAGGGGCATGGGAGAAACCTAACCCGATTTCGAGAAACGTGCAAACAAAATGGTCCGCGCTTCGGGTACGACGATCAATGCGGCGGCCAAACGCACACTGTTCTTGAGTATTTTTAGTAATGAATGGGAGGAAACTCGTGGGAGACAGTTCTCGCAGCCCTGGAGGATCAGATCACGACTCGCCGGAGGGCGTGCTCGAAGTCGTCCCAGACAAGGGGAGGGATGTAGTTGTCGCGTTCAGATCGCCCGAGAGCATTGCGGACAGCGGTCTTGCAGATGGCTTCAATATCCGCGGGTGAGAGGCCGGCGAGGCGCTCCACGAGTCGGTTGATCGCCACATCGAACTGGACGCCGTCCAGATACTTCCGCAGCAACCGTTCGCGGTTCGCCGGCCCCGGGGCGCCAATTTCGATCTTCTCAGAGAATCTTCCGCCTCGAAGAATGGCAGGGTCGATCCGGTCCAGGTGGTTCGTGGTTCCGATCAAGAAGACATTGTGCTCGGGAAGCAACTGGCTGATCTCGGTGCGGCACTGTTCGACGAGTTGAGTGTCATGTGTGCTTTGCATCCCATTGTTGCGTGGCAT
>JAPKZC010000890.1:0-344 GCA_026394025.1 Candidatus Solibacter sp. | reverse complement strand
ACGGGCTGTTTTCTCGTGCCCGTGCAAAGACTTCCGAGAGTTTCTTTACCGAACCTCCGACCTGCCCACCAAGGATGTCGGCGGCACTGAGGGGATAATAGCTACGCCGCGTCTGCGTGGCAATTAGCCGCCCGATCATGGTCTTGCCGGTGCCAGGCTGGCCGCTCAGGACCACGCCGGTCGGGACGGTGATGCCTTTGACACTGGACCAGCCCGCGTTGAGCTGTTTCACCAGCGTCCGAAGGTCGCGTTCTACCTCTTCCTCAACGATGAGATCGTGCCATTCCACCGGCTGGAACAACGGCCGATCCCGGCCGCCGGCCTCGTCCAGGGCACACCGAAGA
>JAPKZC010000411.1:2088-3066 GCA_026394025.1 Candidatus Solibacter sp. | reverse complement strand
AGCCTCATTATAGATGCGGAAGCCGAACTCTTCAGCGGTTTCGATGGCTGCTACGTAGGTGGTGGTACCTGGATCTCGGATGGGCCAGCCTTCCGGGTCCACCGTGGTCTGGGTGAACACGCTGCCGAGCTTGCACTCGCGTGTACGGGCGCGCTGTCCCTCGATCCTGCCCGTCCGTCCTTCGGTTTCGGCGGCCACGACGGGAACCTGGACGCCGTCCATCAGTACATACATTTTCGGGATGTCCCGTTTGGAAACCAGGGGCAGAATGAGTTGTTTGGCGCGCCCGATCTGCTGCTCGTCCCGTTGGGCGATCTCCGCGCCAATGGCCTCGGCGGCGTGTTCGATGGATTTGGCACTGACGTCCAGCCCCGCCAGCAACTTCATCGGCTCGCGTCCCGGAGCGAACGGCATCTCACTGCCCACCACAGCTTCCATGCGCCTTACACCCGGGGAGGATTCCAGGCCAGCGATACCCAGTTCCGCGTCAACCGGATACTGTCCTTTCGGACAATCGATGCATAGGCAATAGGGGCGGCTCAATTCGACCGACCCCAGCACGGTCAGCATGGTCTTGGAACGTAATTCCTTGTAGTGGGTCGAGCGACCGCAGGGACAGGAAATCGGCCGGTGGTCCTGACCCGGCGGATCGCAGCGCAGCAGTTGCGTCAGCGCTGGGGACGGATGGACAGTTGGCTTTTCAAAGCGCGAAACGCGGCCTCCGCTTCGGTGAGTTGCATGTACTGCGACCATAAATGCTCAGCGATTTCGGCCTTGAGGTTCCTCCCTGGCAGCCGTCCGGAAGGCGGAAAGTGAAATCGAGTTGGTCGATGTCAATCGAAATATCTGCCGCTTGCGGCCCGTCGAGCAGACCGAGCAGACGGCCCAGGAAACAACCACGCAGGCGATCCAGCAAGAAGTTGCCCCATCAACTGGAGCCGCGGGTAAAGGCCCACGTCATGCTGGCATTTCTCGGCT
>JAPKZC010000411.1:0-2070 GCA_026394025.1 Candidatus Solibacter sp. | reverse complement strand
GGCCCACGTCATGCTGGCATTTCTCGGCTACGCACTCTGGGTGACGCTCAAGTATCTGCTAACACGCAGGCCACCGCTGGTTCCGAAAGAAACCTCCAGCGGTGTCGATAATGAGGTGCCACTGTCGCCGATGAAGGCCATCGCCTCGCCATCCACCCTGGGCGCGAGCTAGTTGAGCAGCCTGCCTTGCCGGACGTAGGCCGGGGTGTCGAGGTCGTCGAGATCGAGGTCAATGGCGGGCTCGGGCTCGGCGATGGAAATGGCGACGGGTTCGGGCTCGGGCGGCGCGGGCGGCGCGGCCGAGGCAAACAAGTGGTCAGCCAGGGGTTCGGGGTCCGGTGGGCGCTGCTGCACCTTGATCACGGGAGTAACCAAGCCGCGGCGCTCCGGGAGCGGCGAGTTTTCGGGCTGAAAGCCGGTGGCGATCACGGTGATCTTGACGGCATCGCCGAGCGACTCGTTGAAGATCACGCCGAAGTTGATTTGCACATCGTCGCAGCCGGCCGCTTCGCGAATGATGGTGCAGGCTTCATTGACCTCGTGCAGGCCGAGGCTGCTGGAACCGGTGATGTTGATGAGGATGCCGCGCGAACCGGCGATGCGGCTGTCTTCCAACAGGGGGCAACTAATGGCTTGGCGGGCGGCTTCGACGGCGGCATTCTCGCCCCTGCCGATGGCGGTGCCCATCATGGCGTAGCCCATGCCGACCATGGTGGCCCTGATGTCCGAGAAATCGCGATTGATCAGGCCGGGAGTGATGATGATGTCGCTGATGCCCTGGACGGCCTGGCGGAGCAGATCGTCGGCGACCTTGAAGGATTCGAAAAAGCTGGTGCCTTTGGGGACCAGTTTCAGCAGGCGGTCATTGGGGATGGCGATGACGGTATCGACGGTGCCGGCGAGGCGGCCGAGGCCCTCTTCGGCCATGCGCATGCGGCGCGGGCCCTCGAAACCGAAGGGCTTGGTGACCACGGCGACGGTGAGGGCGTCGAGTTCCTTGGCAAGGGAGGCGATGACGGGCGCGGCACCGGTGCCGGTGCCGCCGCCGAGACCGGCGGTGACGAAGACCATGTCCGCACCCTGAAGAAGTTCGACGATGGCATCGGTATTTTCGAGGGCGGCCTGGCGGCCAATCTCGGGGTTGGAACCGGCGCCGAGGCCCTTGGTGATTTTGGCGCCAAGCTGCATTTTGTTAGGCACCTGGCAAGCGGAGAGCGCCTGGATATCGGTATTCATGGCGTAGAACTCGACGCCGTCAAGGCCTTCGGCCACCATGCGGGCCACAGCATTGCATCCACCGCCGCCGACACCGATCACTTTGATGCGCGTGCCGGTGCGCGCTTCTTCTTCCATCTCGTACTTCAGATCGTCCATATCCATATCGCCATCAATGATGCCCATGGTCACCTCCTCACTTCAACATTTTACCGATCCAGGTGGCATTTTCCTTTTGCAGCCCGGCATGTTCCTTCAACTTTGCGGAATACATGGCGAGACCCGCGGCGGTACACCAGGCGGGGTCGTTCAATTCAAGCGGCCAATCCTGAATGCCTTCGGTGAGACCGAAGCGCGTCTGGCATTGCAGGACTTCCTCGGCGGCATCGCACAAGCCGGGCAGTTTGGCGCCGGCGCCGGTGAGGAAGACACCGCCGATGAGGGCGCGTTCCATGCCGACGCGGGCGAACTCGCCGCGCACGAAGCGGAACAATTCCTCGGCGCGGGCGGACAGAATACGGTTGACGATGTGGCGGGACACTTCGCGCGGCTGGCGATCTCCGGGAGTGGGCAGTTCCACGAGGACATTCTCCGCGGAGCCGTGGGAGAGAGCGCAGCCGAATTCCATTTTGACCAGTTCGGCGTCCTCGAAACTGAGGCACAGACCCTGGGCAAGATCGCGGGTGAAATGGTCGCCGCAGATGCGGACCGTGGAGGCGAGGTGCATGGCGTCGCCGTAGTAGACCACGAGTTCGGTGGATTGCGCGCCGATATCGACCACGGCAATGCCCTCGCGGCGGTTTTCCGGAAGCACCGCGGCGTAGCAGGCGGCGAGGGCTTCGTAGACCGACTCCT
>JAPKZC010000349.1 GCA_026394025.1 Candidatus Solibacter sp. | reverse complement strand
GTTCAGTTGCCACACTGGTCGGAGTTGGCGCGGGCACGGTGTTGCCGTCGTATGCCAAGACAACCAAAACGAGTTCCAACAAGGGCTGCTTCTATCTGACCGAACTGCTGGGCAACCCGCAGAGCACGGACGTCAAGATTGCCAAGCAGGTTGGCGTCAACTGGGTAATCACCGGCGGCGGCCTTGGCCGCGTCCGCAAGGAACAGTATCTCGAGACGTTGCAGAAGGTTAAACAGAGTTTCGCCGATGTCGGCATGCAGATCGCCGGCGTGGAGGGCCATCCCGTCCCCTTCGAGAAGATCAAACTGGGCCTCGACGGGCGCGACGAGGAAATCGAGAATACCAAGTGGGCTATTGAGGCGCTGAGCAAGGTCGGTATCGACATGATCTGCTACAACTTCATGGCCGGCTTGGGCTGGACGCGAACCAAGCAGGACCTTGCCGAGCGTGGCGGCGCGCTCACCAGCGAGTTCGACGCGGCGGCGGCCAAGGCGATGGGCCCCACCCGCAACGGCGAGGTCAGCGAAGAGAAGATCTGGCAGAACGCCGAGTATTTCGTTAAGGCGGTCATGCCGGTGGCCGACAAATTCAAGGTGAAGATGGCACTGCACCCGGACGATCCGCCGATCTCTCCCCTGCGCGGCATCGGTCGGATTCTGATCAGCCGGCAGGCTTATCAGCGGGTGATGGATTTCGCGCCGAGTCCCATGAACGGCGTCACTTTCTGCCAGGCAAATTTCAAGCTGATGGGCGAAGACATCTACGCCCTGGCCAAGGAATGGTGCGGCAAGAAGAAAATCTTCTTCGTCCATTTCCGCGACGTTGACGGTGACAAGGCGAAGTTCCACGAGACCTTCCACGACAACGGCCCCACCGACATGGTACGCATGCTGGAGGTCTACAGCAAGGGCGGCTTCGTGGGCCCAATCCGCCCCGATCACGCGCCTGCTCTGTCGGGCGAAGCGCAGAACGGCAGGGCAACGGGATACACCATCGGCGGCAAGGTGTTCGCCTTCGGCTACATGAAGGGCATCATGGATTCGCTCGGGCTGAAATACGCGTAGGCGCGCGCCAACCCAATCGTCTGATTATTGCTGTTTGGCTTCCAATTCCGCCCACCGGGCATAGAGGGTGTGCACCGAATCTTCGGCTGGCTGGAGTTTCTTGTAGCAGGCCTGTAGACGCGGGCCGTCGGAGACTACCTCGGGGGAATGCATTTCGGTGCGGATGGCCTCGACCTGCTGCTCCGCTTCCAGAATACGCGCTTCCATTTGCTCCCACTCGCGGGCCTCGTGGTAGGAGAGCTTCTTCCTGGTGGGCTGCGATTTGGTCTCCTGCTTCGCAGCTTTGGGCACGTCGGGCTGTCCCATCTTGGCCTGTTCCCATTGCCAGTAGTCGGCAAAAAGCTGCGTGCCACCGCGCCCGTCCATACCCAGCACCACGTTCGAGACGCGGTCCAGCAGGTAGCGGTCGTGGGTCACCAAAACCAGTGCCCCCGCGAAATCGGTGAGGCTGTCTTCCAGCACTTCGAGCGTGGGAATATCGAGATCGTTGGTGGGCTCGTCGAGCAGCAGGACGTCGGCCGGCTGTAGCATGAGGCGGGCGATCAGCACGCGCGCCTGCTCACCGCCCGAGAGGCTGGACATCGGCCGGTCCAGTTGGCCCGAGTCGAAGAGAAAGCGCTTGGCCCATCCGGCAACGTGGATCGGCTGGTCCTGGAAGATCACGGTATCGCCATGAGCGCCCAAGCCCTGGCGCAGCGTCTGTTCGCGATCCAGTTGTTCGCGCGCCTGATCGAAGTACACAATGCGCAGCGCGCCGTCGCGTTCCACGGTGCCGGAATCCACGTCGATCTCGCCGGATAGAATGCGCAGCAGCGTCGTCTTCCCCGCCCCGTTCAGCCCCAGTAATCCCAGACGCGTTCCCGGCGACAACGTGAAGCTCAAATCGCGAAACAGGGTGCGCCCGCCGAGTTCCTTGGCGATGTTCTCGACCGAGAGCAGGCGTTTGGTGCGCCGGTCCGTGCCGGTGAAATCGATCTGCGTGACGCCTTTGGCGGTGCGCGTTTCCAAATCGTCGAGTTCGCGCATCAGGCGTCCGGCGTTATCGATGCGCGCTTTGGATTTTCCGGTGCGCGCTTTGGCCCCGCGGCGCAGCCACTCCACCTCCCGCTGCACGCGGTTGGCCAGCGCTTCCTGCCGGTTGGATTGCCCCAGCAGGAACTCCTCTTTCTTTTCCAGGAACTGGCTGTACCGGCCCGCCACGCGAAATAGGCCGCCTGGATATGCACGGTCGATCTCGGCCACGTCATTGACCACCGTATCCAGGAAGTAGCGGTCGTGGCTCACCACAACGCTCGCGAAGGCGGCTGTGGAGAGCAGCTTCTCCAGCCACTGTATGCCCTCAAAATCCAGGTGGTTGGTGGGCTCATCGAGGAACAGCACGTCGGGAGATTGTGCGATCTCGCGGGCGATGGCGAGACGGCGCTTCCATCCGCCGGAGAGAGATTCGGTGCGCACCGTGGCATCGGTGAACCCGGCGCGGCCCAGCGTCTGGCTGATCCGCGCCGCGCGCTCCAACTCGTCCAGATGTTCCCCGGCGATGGCGCCCGCGATCACCTCATGCACCGTGTGGCTCTCCGGGAACTCGGCATCCTGCGGCACGTAGCCCACGCGCGTATTGCGGCGGAACGAGACGGCCCCGCCGTCGGGAGCAATCTGGCCGGCGAGGATGCGCAGCAGGGTGGATTTACCTGCGCCGTTGCGGCCGATCAAGCCCAGGCGCTCGCCTTCGGAGATGCCCAGCGCGATGTTCTCAAACAGCAGGCGGGAGCCGTAGGATTTAGTCAGGCCGGTGCAGCTTCCAAGCAGTGCCATTATTCGTACCGCAGCGCCTCGACCGGGTCCAGTTGCGCGGCTTTCATGGCGGGCCACACGCCGAAGAACACGCCGATGATCACCGACACGCTGAAACCCGTGATCAGCGCCCAGGACGGCACTTTCGAAGGCAGCGAGGGCACCAGCGCCCCCACCAGCATCGTGATCAGCACCGCGATCACAATCCCCAATATGCCGCCGGCGCCCGTCAGCGTCATGGCTTCCACCAGGAACTGGCCCACGATGTCGCGGCGCCGGGCGCCCAGCGCTTTCCGAACGCCGATCTCGCGCGTGCGCTCCGTAACGCTCACCAGCATGATGTTCATCACGCCGATCCCGCCCACCAGCAGGCCGAGCGCGGAAATCGCGATCGCCACCAGGCCGATCAGGCTGGTAATGCGGTCGAACTGCTGGATGATCTGGTCTGGCGTCGAGATGGCGAAATCGTCCGGCGCGCTGGTGGCCAGACGGCGGATGCGGCGCATGATGCCCTGCACTTCCTCGAAGGCCTCCTGCCGCTTACCGGTCTTCGCCTTGGCCGTGATCATGAAGCGGTCCACCTGCGGGTAGCGGCTCTCGGCGGTGCGCAGCGGGATGACGATGGCGTTGTCCTGGCCGTTTTCGCCGAAGAATCCGCCTTTCGCCTTGGCATAGACGCCGATGACGGTGTACTCAGCGCCATCCATCATTAAGATGCCGCCCAGCGCCGTCCTGCCGGGAAACAACGAATCCGCCACGTTGGAGCCGATGGCGGCAACATGCGCTGTCCGCTGATCCTCCTCCGGCGTGAAATACCGGCCGGCGGCAAAATCGCGCGGCGAGATGTCGCCCATGTTGGGCGATTGTCCCGCCACGTTGATGTTCTCCGATTCGAAGCCCGGCACCCGCGCCGTGATCGGCTTGCCATCCACCACGGGCGGGATGTAGAGTTGCAGGCCCACGTCTTCCACCGAGGTGGACCAGCGCCGGATGACTTCCGCGTACTCGGGTCTCAGGGCCCGGCGTTTGCGTTCCTTGGGGGGCTCCTGGCCGGGGTCCCCGGAGGTCTTGTAGACGAAGATGTTGTCCGGCCCCAGTTCCTGGAAAAAGGTGACCACGCCTTCCCGCAGTCCCGTGAGCAGCGATGCCACCGTGACCACGGTGGTGATGCCGATCACGATGCCGAGCACCGTAAGCAGCGAGCGGAACCGGTGCTCGCCCACCGCCTGGATGGCCAGTTTCACGTTCTGCGTTGCACTGATGTTCACGAATTACTCCGCACGAAGGGCCACCACCGGATCGAGTTTTGCCGCGCGCGAGGCCGGATACCACCCGGAGACTACGCCCGTCACGCTGGAGACCACAAGGGACAGCGCCACGTAGGTCGCCGTGATGTGCAGGGAGAGCTCGAAAACCCTGCCCATCACCGCCGTTACCAGTGCGCCAACAGCGACCCCCATGGCGCCCCCCACGCTCGCCAGCACAACCGCCTCGATCAGGATTTGCGTCATGATATCGCCATGCCGCGCGCCCACCGCTTTGCGGATGCCGATTTCGCGCGTCCTCTCCGTGACGCTCACCAGCATGATGTTCATGATCACGATGCCGCCCACCACCAGCGAAATGCAGGTCACCGGCACTACCACGGCGGCAATCAAACTCAGAATCTGATCGATGAAGCCGCGGATGGCGTCCGGCGTGAGCACATCGAAATTGTCCGGCTGGCCGGGGCGCGCGTGAAAGCGCGTGCGCAGCACCACCCGGGTTTCATCCAGCGCGCCCTCCAGGTCCAGCCCGCTGCCCGGCCGGGGACGGCCAAAGAGAGCAAAGCCGTTCCCCGGACCGTACATGCGATTGAAGGCGGTGATCGGGATATAGAGCGTGTTGTCCAGGTCGCGGCCGAATGCCGAGCCCTGGCGTTCCTGCACGCCGATGATGGTGAATTCGATGCCTTCGATGCGCACCGTCTGATTGAGCGGTGAAGCGTCGCCCGGGAAGAGCGTGGTGCGCACCGTGTCGCCAATCACGGCCACGAAGGCGCGCGACCGGTCTTCCTGGTCCGTGAAGAAGCGGCCATCCACCACGCTGATATCGCGAATGCCCGCCATGGCCGCGGCCGCGCCCAGCACCGAACTATCCTCGCAGGTCATGTTGTCGCGCTTCACATCGGAGATGTGTTGGCGGTAAGGGCTGTACAGCACGCGGTCGCCCACCAGGGCTTCCACGAAGCGCGCATCAGCCGTGCGGATGGGCTTATTGCGCTTCACCTTTTCGAAGAACTCGCGGCGGCTCAGCCGGCCCGTTGCGGCGATCTGCGCCACCATGAAAGACTCCGACCCGAAGGCCTTGGCGGTGCTCTGTTCGGCATAGACGCCGAGGCCTTCAATGGCCGCGCCCACCATGATCACGCTGGCCACGCCGATGATCACGCCCAGCAGGGTCAGGAAACTGCGCAGCTTCTGCGCGCGGATGGAATCCATCGCGAGACGAAATGCGTTTTGGAAATTACTCCAGGTGCGGGTCAGCCCCGAGTTGCTTTGCGCCATGAATGTGCTTATTCTCCAGGATAACGTAAGATGAAGGATCGGCACGACCTAATGCCCATACTCCGCCTCGCGTATTCGACGCAGTTTCTGATTGCTCTGATTGCAATTTTTGTGCTCTGGAGTCAGGTGGGCGGCCAAAACCACCTCGATCTGCTCCCCTGGTCGGTCAAGTTAGGGCTCGCTCTCGCGGCCGCCTACGGCGTGGTCCGCGCCACGGCGGCATCGGTCGCCGGCGATCGCGCATGGAACGGCCAGACAGTCCGCTGGCTGGGGCTTACCCTCGCGCTGCTGTTCGCCTGTGGATACGCCACCTATTACGCTCATATGAATCTGGAAGAAGTGGATGACGGCGAGCAGCAGCAGGACACAGCAATATCGAGAAGCGGCATAAGGCTCCGCCTTGTGCATCCGCGGGGCAACTCCGACTACAGCTCGGTAAGGTTGCAGAGCGCCCGCCGGCTGGCACGTTCGGCGCCCACTTCGGTGACCACAATCCGGTCGCCTTCGTGAAGGAAGTCCTTGAGAATATCCTTCAACTGCCCTGCTGTGTGCGTGCTGTGCAGCGCCCACTGGTTGGCCAGCACGGGGCGGGCTTCGAAAGTGCGCAGGCGCGCCCGCAGCGAGGCGTATTCGGCTTCCTGCAGCAGATCGCAGGACACCAGATAGAGTTTAAGGGACACGGCTCTACTATTAGAGGCGAATAAAAGGCGAAAGTCAAGTGACATGTGGTAACCTCTACCGTATGCGCAGGTTAGCGGTAATCCTGGTTCTATGTGGTAGTCTGCCCGCTTTTGGCTGGGGACCGGAAGGCCACAACCTGATAGCTCGTCTGGCGGCGGCGCATCTGACGCCCGCGGCCGCGGCTCGTGTGGCGGAAATCCTGGGTCCTGGAATCACCCTTCAATCGATTGCCAGTTGGCCGGACCAGATCCGCCGGGACCGGGCAGAGACCGGACCATGGCACTACGTCGATATTCCGATCGACAGGCCGCGCCTGGATATGGCGCGCGATTGCCCCAAGGGGGATTGCGTACTCGCCAAGATCGAGGATTTCAAGAAGGTGCTGGCGGACCCGGCGGCCACCGCAGTACAGCGCAAGGAAGCCCTCATGTTCCTGGTGCACTTCGTGGGCGACATGCACCAGCCGCTGCACTCCGCGGACAACAAGGACAAGGGCGGCAACGATGTCAAGGTGGACTTCTTCGGACGGTCTTCCAACCTGCACAGCGTGTGGGATAGCGGTCTCCTGGGACGCCTGGGCCAGGAGGACGCGCTGTTCACGCAGTACTCGGAGGACCTGACGGAAAAGTTGGTCCAGAAGTGGGGCAAGGGAACCCCCGAGGCGTGGGCGGAACAATCGCACAAGGTTGGGCAGAAAGTAGTCTACGGAAAGCTGCCGAAAGCCACGGCCGGCGCACAAGTGAAGGTGGATGCCACGTACGAGCGTGTGGCAGGCCCGGTTATCAGGGAACAGATCGAAAAAGCGGGCGCACGGCTGGCGGCGGTGTTGAACGCGACGCTGCGATAGGCGAGCCCGAAACCGCCGCCGGAGGACAGATGTGACGGCGATCCCCTACAATTCCCTCAAGATTCCCCAACAATGCCCGATCTGTAACACATGACGCAGAACGAGAACAGGACAGAACCGCGTGTCCGGTCTCGAGGCGAGGCTCTGCTCATTAGTGAGGACGAGCACAGCATTCCCGCGACTATTTGTGACATTTCGACTTCGGGGATGCGCGTCGAAACTTTGGAGGAAGTGGCCGTGGGCCTTCAACTCCGGATCGAAGTGCACGGCTCCGACNNNCGTGGTGCGCCATTGCTTCAGGCAGGACGACACGTACCGGGTAGGCATGAGTCTCGATAGCCCCGAATCGGGTCCTGATGGTAAGTCTGAACCTCGGCTTTGACCTTACCAACGGTTCCGGATAGCGCGGGAAACGGTTTTGGTGCTCTCCGCCTCCGGGCGGGGTGCCATTCCACGCCCCCCTACTCCACTTTCAACTTCGCCAGAGTCCCGCTCATGCGCATTTCCTTAGCGCCGTTGCTCAGCAGGATTACCAGGCGGCCGTCGTCCTGAGTGGCGCCGCGGCCGGTGAAAGTCTCGTCCTCGGTGCGCAAGTTCAGGCCGGTCAATCGCAGGCGCGGGGGCAGCGTTCCCAGATCGATGGCCGCCCCGCTGAAGTTCCCTTCTGCCGTGGCGTTGGTCAGTAACTGCATCCCGGTGCCGAAGGTTTCGAGCGTGCCGTCGGCATCCACCTTGCCGGATTGCCAGCTCATCCCTTTGACCTTCGACGTGAGCCTGTAATTGGGCCGCGACCCGCGCAGGTTGACATCCAGTTTTCCGGTCAGGACGCCGCGGTCCAGCCCCGCCTGGATGCCCTCCAACTGGACCCGCGCCACGTCCCAGAGCACACGCGCGCGGAAGTTCTCCAGGTGGGCGCCGCCCGCCAGAAGGTCGTCGATTTGCACGGTGCCATCGAGATTGCGCTGGCGCAGCCAGTCGGTAACCATCGGGCGGCCCAGCGCGCGCGCAATCAGGTTGGTGCTGCGGCGCAGAGTGGGCATAAGTTCGGCTTCCAGATCGGCGGCATCCCAACTTTCGGCGCGCAGGCGCAGACGATGCGGCCGCGCCACGCCGGGCTCGTAGCGGTAATCGCCGGTGAAGGCGAGTTTTCCCGCCTGCCCGTCGATGCGGTCCAGCACCACGCGCGCGCCATCGATCTGCGCGTGCGCGGAGTTCAACTGCACCGGGTCGGCCAACCCGGGAATCGCGATAGTGGCATCGGTCAGCACGAGGCGTCCGCTCCAGCCGGCCTCGGCCGGCGCGCGGTGGTAGCGGAGTTCTCCGCTCCACTGGCCGGCGGTGATCTGCTCCAGGCACGGCACCGCGGCCAGCGCCACCTGCGCGCGCAGCGATTGCACCTTCATGGCGTCGGTAGAGATGGCGAGATCCAGCGTCTGCGCGTCCAGCGTGTAGTCCGCCTCTATCCGCGCCTCGTCATTTTCACCGCCGCGCACCAGCGCCGGCGAAAGGCGTGCGTGGCCGTGTTCCAGAATGATGTGCGCCTGCTCGAAACGCACCGCGGGCGAATCGGGAATCCCGAGCGCGGTATCGTGGAAGGCCAGCGCCCCTTGCAGGCTTCCCCGCCCCGAGTAGCCGATGGCGCCATCCATTGTGCCGCTGAGTTGCAGCTTGGGCGGGAACTGCGCCCCCATGTGGCGCGCCAGCTCCATAATCGGCGCTACTGGAAAGCGATTCCAGTTCACGCTGACGGCCCAGTGCGGCTGCGAAAGATAATCGGTGGCGCGGAAATGCAATGCCAGCGGCAACGTCGCATTACCCGCGGTGGTGGAATGCAGTTCGATCTGCTGGTTGATCAGGTCGAGCCGCCCGCGGATCTCCTGCCGCCATCCCTGGCTGTTGCCGGGCATCATATCCCAGCGGTGCACGTCGCCGATATTCAGGCGCCCGGTGATCCCCATGTTGTGCAGGGGCCCGGCCAGGTGCAGCCGCGAGCTGAGCAAACCGTGGACGCCGGCATCCTGGCCGCTCAGTAAAGCGGTAAGTTCCCCGAGCGCGGCGCGGTCAACCTCCATATCGAGATCGACGCGCCCCGGCTCCGCGTACCATCGACCCTTAAGGGTGAAAGATCCCAAGCCTTGCGCGGCACGGTCGGCTCGCGCGGGCTTCGCCGAGCAGGCGATCTTCCAATCGCCGCCGGAACCGGACGGCGAGACATCGAGATCGGTTTCCGTGAGGTAGAAAACGCTCTTCGTGTCGCCAAACTTGAAGTGAATGCGGCTGTCGCGCACGTGGATCGCCGGGGCCGTGCGAATCACCGAAGGATTGACGATGGACGAGAAATTCCAGCGCCCCCACTCCGGCGCCGGACCCGATTTTGTGAGATTGATACTGGCTCCAGCCAGACGGATGGAGGCGATCACAAACTTGCCACCCAGTAGCGACCAGATGCTGGGCGCCACTTCCATCGAGCCGGGCTCCTGGATATACACCACCGGCTCCATGCCGATCGCGGGGTCTTCGTAGATGGTAACGTTGTCCACCGAAAACCCAGGGCCTTTGAATAGATTGAAGTGCACGTTGCCAATTTCCACGCGGCGCCCCAGCGAGCGCTCTAGCGACACCTGCAGGCGGCGGCCATACTGGTCGGCGGTGAACACGGGCGCCACGAAACCGGCGATCAGCAGCAGCAGCAGCAACACGCCAAGAATCTTGAACACCAGACCCAGCCGGAGCTTCATAAGGCGGCTCCAGTGAGGCGGCCGTACGCTTCGGCATCGTCGATATCCGCCAAGATCCCGGCGTCGTCAACGTCCAGGAATTCGGTTTGCGCCGCGTGGCTGCGCACAATCTCGCGCGCGGCGCCGTTCTCCGCCAACCCCAGGAACTCCGCCATCAGTTCGCGGGAAAACCAGATCGGGTGCCCGCGGCGGCCTTGGTAGCGCGGCACCCGGACCAACGGGCGGCGCCCCCCCAGCAGCCCATCCAGCGTGGCAGGCGCGACGGCCGGGTGATCCACCAGGGTGAACAGAACACCTTCCGCTTCGGCCGGCACCGCGCGCAAGCCGCACTGCATGGAGCTGGTCTGGCCGCGCTGGTAGTGCGCGTTGATCACGAAAGTGGCCGGCCGCTGCGTGCCCTCGCGAATGCGGTCGGCGTGCGCCCCAAGCACCACGATCACCGGTTGGCAGCGCGCGGCGAACAGGCCGATCAGGGTATCGAGAAAAGTCTCCTCGCGGTAGCGCAGCAGGGCTTTGGGGAAACCCATGCGGCGCGATTCCCCGGCGGCGAGAATAACTCCGGCGGCGCTCACTTCCCGAGCACGGCCCGCTCCCCCTCGCCGGCGAATACCGACATCGAGAGAGCGCGCCAGTTGGACCCGGCGTTGCGGCGCACCGCGATCATCTCCGCGGTCACCGAAATCGCGATTTCCTCCGGGGAGATGGCTCCGATATCCAGCCCCATGGGCGCGTGGATGCGCTCGAACGCGGCGCTAGCCACGCCTTCCTTTTCAAGTTCGCGAATCACGTTGAGCACCTTGCGTTTGCTGCCGATCATGGCGATGTAGCGCGCCCGCGTGGCAATTGCGAGTTGCAGCACACGCATATCGTCGCGGTGGCCGCGGGTCACGATGATGATGTAGCTGGTCTCGTTGATCCCAAGGCGAGGGAAAACCTCTTCGTACTCGGCGGCGTGCACTTCGGCAGCCTCGGGAAAGCGCTCGCGGTTGGCGAAGGTATCGCGGTTATCCACGACGACGCTGGCGAACCCGGCCAGCGTGGCCACTTTGGAGAGGCTCTTGGAGATGTGCCCGGCACCGAAGATGAAGGCGTGCGGCACCGGCAGCACGGGCTCGACGAAGACATCCAGCTGTCCGCCGCAGATCAGGCCGTTGTCGTAGGCGGCGTCCTGTCCCAGGTTGAACGTAAGGTGCTTGGGTTTTTCCGTTTGGATAACCTCCCGGGCCGCGTTCCAGACTTCGGCCTCCACACAGCCGCCGCCAATCGTGCCCGTCATGGACCCGTCTTCCCGCACCAGAAGCTTGGCGCTCTCGTAACTGGGGATGGACCCGCGCACCTCAACGATGGTGGCGAGCGCGCATTTCTGACCCAGATGGCGAAGACGCACCAGTTCCTCGTAAATGTCCATTCGATGACGATTATATCGTGTGGCGCGCAGGCGGAGCGTGTTGCGGGCCACTACACTAAAAGTTCAGCCATGAATTCCAAGCGAGTAGCCATCATCGGCGGCGGCATCGTGGGACTGGCCACGGCCTGGCGCCTCGTCGAGCGTTTTCCGGACGCGCGCGTCTGCATCCTGGAAAAGGAGGCGGGTGTCGGCTGCCACCAGACCGGCCACAATAGCGGCGTGCTGCACAGCGGCCTGTATTACAAACCGGGATCGGTCAAGGCGCGCCTGGCCGTCACCGGCCTTCGCCAGATGATGGAGTTCTGCCGCCAGAATGCCGTCCCGCACGAGATCTGCGGCAAGCTCGTGGTCGCCGTCGATGAGGCCGAAGTCACCCGCCTGCACGCCCTCCACGAGCGAGGCATTGCCAATGGGCTCGAGGGTCTCCGCTGGATGACTCGCGAAGAGATGCGCGAGATTGAGCCCCACGTGGGTGGCATCGCCGCGCTGCGCGTCCCCCAGGAGGGCATCGTGGACTATCCCAAAGTGTGCGAAGCCCTGGTCACCCGCCTCACTGAGCGCGGCGCACGTGTTGTCACCGGCGCGCGCGTCACCGCGATACGCCGCGACGGAGCGGGCTGGACGGCCTCGACCTCCGCCGGTGAGTTCGCCGCCGATTTCCTGATCAACTGCGCGGGGTTACATTCCGACCGCGTCGCCGAACTCGCCGGCGAACGGCGCGACATGCGGATCCTCCCGTTCCGCGGCGAGTATTACCAGATCCGGCCCGACCGCCAACACCTGGTGCGCCACCTGATCTACCCCGTCCCAGACCCGCGGTTTCCCTTCCTCGGCGTCCACTTCACGCGCCTGATTCACGGCGGCATTGAAGCCGGTCCGAACGCCGTGCTGGCCTTCGCCCGCGAGGGCTATCGCAAAACCGATTTCAACGCGCGCGATCTCTTCGACGCGCTCTCCTATGGCGGCTTCTGGCGCTTCATGCGGCGATATCCCTCCATGTGCTGGTACGAATTGCGCCGCTCCTTCAGCCGCGAACTCTTCTGCCGATCCCTGCAGCGCCTGGTGCCGGAGATCCAACCCGCCGATCTCGCAACCGGCGGCAGCGGCGTGCGCGCGCAGGCCATCGCGCCCGAGGGCGAACTGGTGCAGGACTTCCGCCTGATCGCGCGCCCCAACGCGCTGCACGTGCTCAACGCGCCCAGTCCGGCCGCCACCGCATCGTTGGCCATCGGCGCCGAAATCGTCGCCATGATTGCCGCGGAATGAATGCCGTGGGGCGAACCCCAGGACCCGCTTCTCGCCGCAATTCGGCGCCTGTCCGCAAGAAGTGACCGGAGCTTTGGTACAATTCTCCCCATGAAACGCAACCTTGTAGTGACGGGACTGCTGATTCTTCTGGCCGGCCTCGCGTCGGCCGCCGACCTCACCGGGAAATGGGAGGGGTCGTTCAAGTACAACGAGCAAGTCGTGCCTGTGAACATTGAGCTCAAAGGCACGGCCGAGATTTCGGGCACCGTGACCGGATTGCCGGGCGGTGTGGCGCAGATCAAGGATGGCAAGCTGGAAGGGGAGAGTCTCTCCTTCTGGATAGAGATCGATTACCAGGGCAATCCGCTCAAGCTCGTTTATAAGGGCAAGGTGAACGGCAACGAAATCCGGTTCATGTTCGGCACCGAGGACGGAAGCTGGGGGACGGACCTGGTCGCGAAGAAAGCGTAGTTTAGTGGGGCAGGCGTTAAGACTGGTCCCGATGGCTCAGAGAGGCACTTTCCGAGTTGACGGTCTCACGTGCCCGACAACTTGTCCGAAATGGCGGCTCGCTCATGCATCCGGATGGCCGAGGCCCTTCGGGAATAAGCACTGCCACACGCCCCGAAGGCGTTTACTGGCGCCATCCCACCTTACGGTCCATTTGGGCTACAGATAGGCTTCAATGAACGTCCGGGACGATGCGCGCGATTCCCCGCAGTCGCACCAGGCCCAGGTCCACCAGGCGGGCGTCTTCGGGAGTGAACGGCAGCGGCTTCCGGTACATCGCCTGGCAGTCGGTGAGGGTCCATGCCGGCTTCATCACTCCGGTTGCGGAGTGACGGGAGACGCCTTGCAGAACATGCGTGATCTCATGGGCCATGACGT
Organism: Candidatus Solibacter sp.; assembly: GCA_026394025.1. GTDB lineage: Bacteria > Acidobacteriota > Terriglobia > Bryobacterales > Bryobacteraceae > Solibacter. Next base: position 925 of record JAPKZC010000349.1, on the reverse strand, counting down.
GCGCCAGCAGCGCGGCAGCCAGTCCGGGGACTGTGCGCTCCGCCGCCCGTACCCGGTCCCAAATGATGGTGATTAATTTTGCCTCTCCGGCATACGGGTATGCGTATGCCATCGCCCTTTCCCGGACCCCCGGCTGGGCTCGGTCCGCGATGTGAAGGTGGAGGACAACTCCCGCGGCCCCACCGCCGTCCTCCCCTTCCACCGTCCAAGCCACGCGAACGCCAATCGCGGTGAACATCGCGGTGGCGGTTTTCTCGGCCCGCGCCGCGACGGCGCCTCCAGACATGAAGACATCGTCCCTGACACACACCAACACGTCTGGCTGCGCGTCCGGAACCCTGGTCCGGGCCGCCGCCGCGCCGCAGAGCAGGAATGCTGCCGCCAGCCCGCTCAGGCACACGTATTGCGTCGAGTTGCGTAACATGGGTTTTCTCCTTCCGCCAGCCCCGCGCTCTCCATTCCCGACTGGCTTCACCCTCTCCAGCGAGAACCACCGGCGAAAACTGCAAGGGAGTTTCAGGTGCGGAAGGAGATTGACAAGTGCTACAATCGCGCCGAAGGTGCCATGGAAGCCGGCGGCCGACAGGCACGCTACGTGCGCGTGCAGCTGGCCGAGCAGAATTACTTCCACCTGCAGGAAGTGGAAGTCTACGGAGCAAGGTAGCGCGTTTTTCCAAGGCTGCGGCGCTTGTCTAAATCCGGGTCGTTGCATCCGCCGACATGCCCACCCGGTCGAGGCGCCAGCAGGTCGCGCTGGCGACAATGTTGGTATCCAGAACGACAATCATCGCCGCTGGGCGCGCACATCTCGAACAGCCAGTTCAACCGCAGCGTCATCTTCGGGTGTGGGCCTGGGCTGAGACCGGCTGCGCTCGAGTAAGATGGCGCAATGCTCCCGCGTGAGAGGCTGGTGCTTCCGCAGCAC
>JAPKZC010000794.1 GCA_026394025.1 Candidatus Solibacter sp. | reverse complement strand
AAACAACCTGCCACTTATTAATTTCGTCTGAACGCAAGACCGCAACGCCGGAGCCATTGAAGTCGTTGAAGCCGTCCAAGAGGATCTCGTCAACAGCACCGGCCTCGCTCGTGGTGGCTATGAACCTGGCCCGAGGATAGCGTTGCCTCAACTCCCGAACTCTCCCCGTCAAGGATCCGATGTTTACGTATGCGTCAAAGACTCGATCTGTGCTTCCCGAGAGAAGCTTTTCAAACTCGCAATGTGGAAGGTCTTCAAGATCACTGCAGCATCTGTATCCGAGCATAGAGAGAGCCATTGCAAGTGATGAAAGACCAGAATCCTCAGATCCAAACACGAATACTGGCCTCTCCGGTGGCCGGATTTGAAAGAGGGACGCACCTTCACTGTCGATAACCCCAATCTTGGTTAGTGAGGGGAGTATTGAATACGAGTTGGTGGAGACACCATCGCGTCGCTGCTCTATTATTGACTGCCGGGTCGCACGCACGTCAAGCGCACCGAACTGGTGATTGATCCATAAGTCTACGGGTCCCCGACAAGGCAACAGTCGGAGGAGCTTCGTAGCGCCTCTGCGCGAAAGAATGTATCCAGACAGGTACCAGAGGCCGCGCACTGGACGGAACACGTTCCGAGAGAGAAACGTCTTCTGGGCCCCGTATTTCACCTCCTTGTAGGAGAGGTACAGAATGTCAAGTTGTGTCGCACATCCATTGTCGGCCTCAATCTCACTCCACGCCCGATCTAGCTGATGAGCGAACCCACGACGAAACCAGACATCGTCCTCGAGGACGAGCGCGTATTCGTGCTCGCCCGCTGCAACCTTTCTCCATACGCCGATGTGCGATCGCGCAACTGCTACCTCAGGTCGGCTCATTCGAATCTGACGATCAAGTTCTAGTTGGTCCGGCAGGGCGCGCGGTTGCGGCTCTACGAAAAGTTGGTCCCCTAGTGTATAGAAGGGGATGACCTCGTCGTCGTCAGGGGGCAACTGCGCTTCGCTCCTCGCATCGACGGCAGAGTATCGCACAGTCAATTTCGCAAGCTCAGCTCCCTGGCTGGCGATCGAGGTTGATGACATAAATACTTTCTATCCTAGGCAGTCCCTTCGGTTTCGAGAGCCCGAATGTCTGGCACCTTTGCCTTGGCAGTAACCTCCGACTCCTTATCCCAATGCGATATAGAAGATTTAAAGGTGCCAGTAAGGAATGTGAGAGATTCACTCATTCCCCTCGTTGTTTGGGTACTCATTCATCTTCGAAACTCTCGCTGGTTTGATAGTCTCCAGTTCCTCTCGTCATGCCGGTAGCTGAGCGGCCATTTGCTGCTAGCGATGTCCTCCCAATCACTTAACACACGTAGCGCCTTTTCTATCTGACCGTTCTCGGTGGCAGAATCGAATATAGACTTTGTGAGATTTCCGGGACCGGTCGTTGACTGGATTTCTGGAAACTGGCCCTCTGCATTTCGTTCAAGGGATGCAGTGGCGCTTGCGAGCGCTCGCTCGATAATGGGGTGATCGCGAATTGCGGACAGTGGGTTATTATTGAAATAGAAAATCCAGCTCAAGGCGTTTGCTCCAGGTTGAGTGAAGGCCGAGGGAGGCACCATCTCATCCGTCGAGATATCATAGCAGAGCGGCTGAATCTTCAACCGCCCATCGCAGAAGAGGTGTTCGATTTCAGATCCGTGATAGACATCGTCGGCATCTACGTAGCAACCGCCCTCCACGAGGATGAAGCAGAGCCGAAAGTAGTCTGACTGCATCGCTGGGTGGTAGCACATGTCATAAGCCTTTTCATAGCGCGGGCCCAACCGTTGCCGAATAAAGTCTCTTGCTTGGTGCTTGTCGAAGAGAAGTAGTTCGACCCCCTGCTCCACGATTTTCTTCCAAGATTCGATACACTTTCTAACGTCCCCCGGCATTCGATCTAGGTCATTCCAGAACTGAACGATCCGCCTTGGGGGGAGGGGCAAGAACGCAGAGGATACTTCGCCGGACTCGTGGGAACCCTGAACTAATCTCCGAACAAAATTGGAGCGCGC
>JAPKZC010000716.1 GCA_026394025.1 Candidatus Solibacter sp. | reverse complement strand
TCCTTGGACGCGTCCACAATGTTACCGTTGTCCAGCAAGTGCGGGTTTGTCCCGACGGGCCACGTGTGAACGACGCGCCCTTCCATGTCGAGCAGGAAGGTCCGATTGCCGACACCGAATAGCGTGTAGCCGTTGAACGCCTTCGCCTTGTCGCAGAAGAGCAGTTCAGTCGGCCCTTGCAGGCGCTCGTAGCCGAGCGCCGAACCGGCGAGCAGCAAGAGGGTAACGAGGATGCGGTTCATGTGCGGCCTCCTATTGGTCTCGCGGGGGCCTGTCGCCGCGCTTGCCGCCGCCGCCCTTTTGACCACCTTTGCCCCCAACATCGGGCGGACGCTCGCCGGGGGTGGCGTCGGCCTTGTCGAGGCCGGTCTTGCCTTTCTGCGAAGCAGGCAACTCGATGAGTCCTTTCGGCGTAAGGTCACGGCCTTGGAAGCCGGCGTAGTCAGGCGCGTAGCGGTGGGCCTTGAACACCGCGTTGAACAGGTGGCCACGCACATCTTTGCCGGGCACCTCGCCTTGGGCGAGAATTCCACCGCGGACCGCAGGGTTGACGTATTGCCAGACCATCTCACCGTCCGGGGTTACTTCGAAAAGGTGGCCGATGACACCAGCGCAGATCAGGGTGTTGCCGTTGGGCAAGCGGTGCGCGCCGGAGATTTCAGAGGAGAAGAATTCGGTGCGGTTCTTCGCTTCATAGTGCCAGGCAGCCTTTTCGGGCCCATAGGGTTTGCCCGACTCGATCAGGTAACGGCCACCAGCATCGAGCGGCGGGATGATCTCCTCGATGCTCGTGTAGCCGCGGTTGTAGCCGTTATTGAAGATGGTGACGTGGCCGGCGCCAGGATAGCCCTCGGGGACCCACTCGCCGTCATGCTGCTGGTTGAGTTGTGCATCGCGCTCGGCGCCACGTTTGTAAGCGGCGGGATTGCCCCAGCGGTAAATGAGATCACCGCCTTTGCCGTGCTTGGCCCCCGTGTGACCGGCGGCTTCCTGCATGGAGGTGCTGTGATCAATGAACCAAATCTCGCTTTGGCCGCGGGCGCTGACGATGATCTGGTCCAGCTTCGCATTGTACGCGATAGAGTTCGCGTGATTCCAGAACGCGGTCGGGCCGCGGCCGCCGCGCAAGTAAATCAGCTCCGGGTGAGCCGCGGCGTCGCCGTAGTTAGCCTTGGCCTTGTCGAAGTCCTGGACCAGGTGATCCCAGACACGCCACGCCCAGACAACCTTGCCGCCGTTGGGATAGATCGGTTGCACCTCGACGATGCCGTCCGGGTAGAGTTCCCGGTCCTGAATCATCTCCGCCGGCCAACCCGCGGCGACGCATTCGGCGGCACTCTTCTTCTCGACGACCAGCATCAGGATGTTGCCATTGGGCAGGGGGGCGATGTCATGGTGCTGCTGGTACTTGTCGGTCGCATACGGGAATTCCCAGAGCAGATTTCCGTCCCAGTCATACTCCTCGATGCGGCCGCCTTCGCCGCCGCCGGTGAAGCTGCGATTCCGGGTCATGCAGGGGTGCAGGAGGTTCCCGTTCGGCTTCAGATAGACCGATTGCCCAGGGCAATACTCGCTGTGCCACTGATGCAGAATTCTCCCCTCATTGTTGATGAGGAACATGTTGGTGTTGTGCTTCGGCGCGATGAGGGTGTAGCCCACGAACGCCTTGGGCGTGTTAAGAAAAACGCCTACAGTCTGGCCAGGATTAGGCGAGGTGGGGGTCTTGTTGTTCTCTGCAACCCGGCCGCCCCCGCCGCCCCCGGGGCCGCCGCCAGGGCGCCGTTGGCCGCCACCCGCACCACCCGAACCGCCAGGGCGCTCTGCGCGTTGGTCACCACCCTGATTATCCGGGAGTGGCTGACGATCAGCGCGAACATTGCTTCCGCCACGTTCAACATCTCCTGCTTGTGGCGCACGTTGGTCCTGGCCTTGTCCTTCGCCGGTGCCACTCAAGGTGTAGCGGGCGTAAGACACGCTCAGGTCCGCGCTGGCGAGGATTTTGTCCTTTATGGCGGCGAGCAGGACCTCATGGCCCACGTCCGAGGACGCAACGCTTAGTGGGGACGACGACGACAGCGCGTAAACCGTGAAGACGTAGGTCCTCACTCCCGGGCCGGCAGAATGCGGCGCCGCGTAGCCAGCGCGATGACCGCGGCTGTTGATGCCCAAGGTCCCGACGCCTTTCACATCCTTGGGCAGGCTCTGGACGTTGGCGGGGATGTTATAGAGGACCCAATAGCTGATGTATTCGCTGCGGGCATCGGTGTGGTGCATGATGAGCGCATAGCTTTTGGTGCGGGCCGGTGCGCCGCTCCATTCGAGCGGCGGCGTGACCCCGGCGCCCTCGCCGGTGAACTCCTTTGGCAACGTCCCGCCATTCGTTAAAGCCGAACTGCGCAGGACGAAAGAACCACTTACCTGGCGTACGGGCGCGCTCGAGTCACTGCGGTCCGCGCCCTGCGCACCCTGACGCGGCGGACGGCCTTCACCCGCTGCGCTGCCGCCTTCGCGCGAGCCTCCTGCTGGCCTGACAACTGGGTCTGCCGGACCCTGGTCTTGCCCACCCTGGCGGCGAGCCGGCCGGAGGGTCTCCAAAACCTTCTGCTGATCGGAAGTCAGAATCCCGGCCAGTTTTGCGGTGGCGTCTTTCTCCACATCGGCAATCTGTTGGCGCTGCTGCTCGTTCAAGTCGAGCTGGTCCGCAACCTCCCGCGGCAGCACGCGGACGCCCTGGCCTCCTCCTCTGGGACCACCATCTCCCGGTCCTGGATCGCTCGGATTCCTTGGGCGACCGCCGCCAGCCGCCGACTCCCTCGCCCCGAGGCGCTTCACAGGTGTCGGTTTGATGACGGGCCTGCTTTCGGCGTTGACGGGAAGAATTACGCGGAATCCGATATGGAACCACGGGCCGTCGGCATCGCTCAGGCCGGTGACCGGTTCAGGGCCACGGTAGTAGGACGGATCACGGTTCGACACGCGGCTATGCCCGAACTCACCGTTGAACCAACTGCCGCCGCGCATGCAACGATACGTCTTGCCGTCGGGCATGGGGCTGCCTTCGGCGGGGCCTGGCGGATTCTCGGAGGGCGAATAGGCGTAATAATCCCGCTCATACCACTCCGTGCACCACTGCCAGACGTTGCCACCCATGTCGTAGAGGCCGTACCCGTTCGCGCCGTTGGCAGTCTGATACGTCTCCGCCTCACCCGGCCAAGCGAAGTCGGCCTTGCGTTGGAGCTTGCCGTTGAAGAACCCGACGGGTGTCGTAAGCGGACGCGCGCCCATGCGCCACGCCTGGCCCGGCGGGCCGGAGGCCGCCTTATAGCCCGGAGGCGGTGAAGTGGGCCGAGGGCTGGTGCGGAACGGGTTGCGCGATTCCGGCACGTTGGCTTTCATTGGGTCGGCGTCATTCCCCCAGGGATAGTTGTAGTAGGGGTTCTCCTGCCCGCCGCGCCCGGCGTATTCCCACTCGGCCTCAGTTGGGAGACGGAACCCACTCTTGTTGAAATCGCAGTCCCAGGTGGTCGTGTTGTAGCAGAGGGGCACCTTCTTCTGCGCACTGAGCCAGTTGCAGTAAACCGCCGCGCCGTGCCAGCGTACGCAAACAACTGGGTGGTTCTCCTTCCTGTCGAGCGCCACAAACGCCTTGCCGTCCCACCCGACCTCACTCGACGGCGAGGACTCGCGCGTGTCGCAGAGCAGATCGCCGCCCCCGGCGAAATACACGCCGCCCTTGTGCACCTCGATCTGGCGTTGCGCGAGCGCAGCATTGAGGAACTCGCAATACTCGCGCGTGGTGACATCGTAGATGCCGATGTGAAACGCATCGAGCCGCACTGCGTGAATCGGTGCCTCGTCGCGGCCGTGCTTCGGGTCGACAAATCCGAAATGGTCCCCCATTTCGAACTTGCCGGCGGGTATCAGGGCGAGACCCGGAATCTTCTCCTCCGCCGAGACGCCCGAGGCTAGAACAGTGGCGAGGACCGCAATGATGAGGCCGGTAGCTCTATTCATGGATCACCTGTTTGCTTTGATGGGTTAGAATGAGTTGGTGCGGGCAGCGGCGCCGGTCCGCGTGATCGTCTTGGTGGTAGTCCCCCTCCGTAAAGCCGCTGAACCC
>JAPKZC010001026.1 GCA_026394025.1 Candidatus Solibacter sp. | reverse complement strand
TGGCGCTGATATTCAAGCGGTCCCCGGTAAAGGGGACGCCGCTCCGCTGGTGCCCCAGCGGCGAGACGCTGGGGTTTAGCACCACGAAGGTGCCGGGAACATCGCCTGGGGGAGCGAAGCCCATCAGGTATCGATCCAGCGGCGCGTAGCCCTGCGTGATCGCCGCCGTCACGAAGCGTCCCCCGGTGCGGTCGGTGATCTGCTCGCCTTCATCCAGCGAAGCCTCGGAGTTGAACACAAAGCTCCAGTGCGCGCCACCGAACCCGATCATGGGCCTGAGGTTTGGGTCGTCCGGATCTGGAATGCTGGCGAAAGCCAAAAACAAGTGGCCGGCCTCGTGCCCCAGTACGGTCAGCGGGGTATCGCCGGCCGAGGCGCGCACCGGCACTGGCGCGTTTGGATCTCCGGGGTAGTTATCCAGCCTCCCCATGTTGAGTACCGAACGCAGGCGCGCCGCCGAGCCGTACTGCGCGCCATTGTCCACCGGCGCCACGCCGTAACCGGTGGCACTGGAGCGCACCGTGGACTCATAGGCCAGCGCGCTGGCGCCAGCGTCGATGCCCATGTTGTTGTAGATCACCAGATAATCGTAGGCGTCCTCGTGCGTCTGGTAGAACTTCTGCGCCAGGGTGACGATATCGATTTCCACCGTGTTGCCGAAGCGTTCCACCACGGCCGCGGGGTATTCCGCCGAGGGATCTTTGAGGAAGGAGAGGACTGCCGTACCGGCTCGGGCGGACCCGGGAGCGATCCCGACCACGGCACCGACGCGACTGTCGACGGCGGAATAGGAGAACTGAATGCTGCCGTCCGGATAAAGGCGCACCTGAAATGTCTGCGCCCTGCCGAGGCCGGAATCCGAATACTCCCGCACGTTGACCCAACTGAAGACCGCCCGATTCGCGTCGGCATGGAAGCGCACACCGCCGGCGGAGCGTGACGGGTCGAGATCGTCGAGCAACGGCGCGATGCGCGGCGGTCCGCCGGTCAAACGGCCCACGGAGCGATTGGTGCTGGCGCTATCGGCAGCGGTGAAAGTCAGGTTGCCGTCGGAATTGAGGAACACCTGCGTGTAGGCGGCGCCGTAGAAAGGGAAGGCAAAGGGCAGTGCAAACTGACGTGAATCGTCGTCGCCAAGTGCGACCACCGGGCTGCCCAGAGTGGCGGCGCCGGCATCGTAGCCGAGTTCGGACACCTGGTAGCGATAGCGCGGATTCACGCCGGCAACGGGGGCAAAGGCGAGGGTCTTGGCGTTGAGGTTGAATTCGTTGAGCTTTTCGACCGCGCCATCGCCGTCTTCGACTATAGCCACATCTCCGATGTCGCGATTGGTGGATGCGGCAGGCCTCGCGGTGACCGCCGCCAGAAGTCCTGGTCGCGCGGCGCGCGCGCGTTGGGCCTGCCGATGCAGGAAGAGCACCTCGGCGGGCGTGGCATCGGTGGTGCCGCAACCGGCGGCGCCGTGACGCGCCACTAGAGGCGCGGCGGTCACCGCGATCACAAGATAAAGGAACCCGAGGCGGCGCATCACGGAGATGCTTTTATTCTGACACGAGGCGCGCGCGCTAAAATTCTCTTCATGGCCTTTTGCATACATTGCGGAACTCAAATCGCCGATGGCTCGCGGTTCTGCCCTTCCTGCGGGCAGGCTCAATCGCCAGCAGCCGGCGCCGCCCCGGCGGAACCGCCCGCTCGTCTGGACTACACCATCCAGGGCGACAACCTGCAGGTGGCGCGCGTGCGCCTGCAAGCCGGGCAGGAACTGTACGCCGAAGCCGGCAAGATGGTCTACAAGACCGCCAACGTTCACTGGGATACGCGGATGAGCGGCTCCACGCTGGGGGAGAAGCTGATGGGCGCGCTGCGCCGCACGGTGACCGGCGAATCGCTGTTTTTGACTTACTTCCGCGCGGACGGAGCCGGCGAAGTGGGCTTCGCAGGTAACTATCCGGGGCGCATCCAGGTTTTCGATTTACCGGCCGGACGCTCCCTCATGGCGCAACGCGACGCCTTTCTCTTCGCCCAGCCTTCGGTGCAATTCAACGTCGCCCTGGTGAAGAAACTGGGCGCCGGCTTCTTCGGCGGCGAAGGCTTCATCCTGGAGAAGTTCACCGGTCCGGGCGCTGTGTTCATCCATGCCGGCGGCGATTTCATAGAGTTCGATCTGGCTGCCGGCCAAATGATTCAGGTCGACACCGGATGCATCGTTGCCTTCGATGAAACCGTGGATTACGACATCCAACTCGCCGGCGGAATCAAGACCGCGCTGTTCGGCGGCGAGGGCTTTTTCCTGGCGACGCTGACCGGACCCGGACACGTGGTGATTCAGAGCATGACGCTGAACAAATTGCGCCGCGAACTCGCGCCGGGCCGCAGTGGTGGCGATGAGCGCGGCCCGCTGGGCGCGCTCGGCGGCGTCTTCTCATCGGAGGATTGAGGCGCACCGGTTTACACAGGTTTACATGCGCGCGGCGCGGCACGGCGTAACTATTCGCGCGGTTCGGCGTCTTATCTTGTGAAAGCAGATGGGCGCTGTAGCCAGGCGCTCCACCGCTCCATGGCGGGCCCGTCGACGACGGGCCTGAGCGTCAGCAAACTGAACAGGAAGACGAGGTATCTCCGATGCTCAATCGAGTTGTGTCCGTATGCAGCTTTTTCGTGGTGATTCTGTCCGTGGTGGCCTTCGGGCTGGGCGCCTGGTGGACTCTCATCGGCAGGATCAGCGCAGGCGATAGCGTATTCATGCTGTCCGGCTGGTGCCTGTCGGCAATCGTGTTTTCGTATCGCGCGATAGACCCGGCGTATCTGGACGCGGTGTCGATCATCAAGTCGCGGTAGTTGCCAGCGGGCTTCAGTGTGCGACGCTGACGGCGCCGCTCTCCGGCAGGAAGTAGAACACAATCGCCATGATGAGATAGACCGCCAGCAGTTGCACGCCTTCGATCCAGTTGGACTCGCCGTCGGAGGCAATCTGTCCGGTGATCAGTACCGCCAGGAAGATCGCCACCACCTCCGCCGGCGTGAACATCAAGTCCATCGGGCGTGGACCAATGAAGTGGCTGACGATGACGAGCAGGGGCGCCACCAGCAGGGCGATCTGCAAGCTGCTGCCGATGGCGATGCCCATGGAAAGCTCCATGCGATTCTTCATCGCCAGCATCACCGCGGTGCTGTGTTCGGCGGCGTTGCCCACCACCGCGACCACGATCACGCCGATGAACACGCTGGTCATGCCGAAGGCGGCCGCGGCCTCCTGCACCGACCCGACCAGGATCTCGCTCATCCAGACGATCAACAGCGTGGCGCCCGCCAGCGTGAGCACAGAACGCTTGAGGCTCCACACCGCGGCCGCGCCCGGGGTCGAGTGCGCGCACTCTCCCGCGAACAGTTGTTTATGCGTGCCCAGCGAAAACACCAGGTGCAGGCCGTAGGCGGCCAGCAGCACGAACGAGATGGCGAGGCTGAGCCGGTCCTCGCGTACCAGCGCGTCAGGTCCGGCCAGGGAATGGAAAGCGGCCGGCATGATCAGGGCAATTGCCGAAAGCGTCAGCAGAGTGGCCTGGGCGCGTGCGCCGGTGACGTTGAATTTCTGACGCTTATGCTTGAGTCCGCCGGCCAGTACCGCGGCGCCCAGGACCAGGAGGATATTGCCGATGATGGATCCGGTCAGCGACGCCTTGACGACGTCATATAGCCCCTGGCGCAGCGCCATGATGGCAATAATCAGCTCCGCCGCATTGCCGAAGGTGGCGTTCAACAAACCGCCCACGCCTTCGCCGGTGTGGTGGGCCAGTTCCTCGGTGGCATGGCCGAGCCAACCCGCCAGCGGCACGATGGCCAGGCAGGCGGCGATGAAAATCAGGGTGTGCGCGGCGGGCATCAGAAACTCAAGCCCGACCGCCACGGGAACGAAGATCAAGAGCCAGTTCAACATGCAGGTTTAATTATGACCGATGGTCTTCAGCCAGGAACGACAGACCACAAAAGGCGATGGTCTGTCCCACCTATCGCGCCGGCTTGAAGACCAGCGTGCTCTTGACGTCCACCTTGCTCCACTGCATGGAGTAGCTGCGGGCGCTGTAATAATCCGTCCACTGATCCTTATAGTGGCTGGACAGAATCTGGCCGGATTGCCCGATGGGGATGTTGAGCAGCGAGCGTTCCCAATCGCCCAGGTCGGCGTTCATGCGCATGGAGGGCGCCAGTGCCCTGGTGGTTTGCTTCACGGTCGAACTGGACCCGCTCATGGGCGCCGGTCCGATATCGAAGTACTTCCCCACGAGAGGCATCTGGTGGAGCACGGGATTGTTGATGGCGATGCGCAGGTAGTCGCCGTAATGCCAGCGCGCAGGGTCGCGGCCCTGCATGCGGCGGCCTTCCTCCACGGCATCGGCCAGGGCGCGAAGGAGCATCTCGTCGTAATCGCCGAACCAGCCGGCGGGACGCTCCCTGAGCAGGCGTTCCACCACCACCGGGGCCATGTTGAATTCATAGGCGAGCCCAGTGGCTGCGGAGGCATTCTCGGCGATGGCGCGGCGCACATGCTGGTACGCCAGCGTGACCAGGAACGGCGCGGCGAGGTTTCTGTCCATCTGACCGTTCCAAGCGCGCAACAGACCCACGGCGCCGTCCAGACCTGGGTTGTGTGCGTTGCGCCTCTGGTACGCGCCCGCCAGTTGGCCTGCCAGGAAATGGCTGAACGCCGAGTAGATGTCCTTCTGCACGGCCAGCAGGTCCTGGGCGCGCCATCCGCCGCGTGCGGAGAGCAAGGCGCGGATTTGTTGGGAGCGGTATGGCGGCGCAAAATTCCCGTTGACGAGGTAGGGAGAGTTCTCGGGAAACGTATTCTGATTGGCCGAAACAATCAGCCCGCCCGGAGGGTTATAGACGCTCGGCAACTCCTCAAACGGAATGTAGCCGTCCCACTCGAAGTTGCCGGAGGCGCCATCCACCGGAACGTCGCCTCGATGGTTGCGGCGACGGGGCAATGCGCCGGCGGCGTGGTAGCCGATGTTGCCATCCACGTCGGCATACACGAAGTTGGATCCCGGTCCCGGCAGGCGTGCGATCGCGGTGGTGAACTCCTGCCAGTTGCGCGCGCGGTCGATATCGATGAAGGGGAATTGCAGCATGCCGCGCTCGGCGGCGGTCCAGCGCAGGGCCAGCCGATCCTTGCCGTCGGAAATAAAGATTGGTCCGTGGCGCGTCACCCAAGTGGTCATTTCCACGCTGGGTTGGCCCTTCACGCGGATGATCTCGCGCTCACCGCGCGCCTGCTCCACCTGGCCGCGGAAAAGGTAGCGTCCGGTACGTTCGTCCAGTTTTTCGATGTAGAGGTCCTGGACGTCGAACTGCAAGTTGGTGATGCCCCACGCGATCCGCTGGTTGTGCCCCACCACGATGCCCGGCGCGCCCGGCAGCGCGACGCCCGCCGCACTGAGACCGGGCGCCTCCAGGTGCGTCATGTACCAGATGCCGGGCAGCGAATACTCCAGGTGCATGTCGCTACTGAGCAGCGGCTTGCCAGACGCCGTTCGGCTGCCCGCGATGGCCCAGGCGTTGGACCCCGGGCTGGCGTCGCCCAAGCCGTGC
>JAPKZC010000250.1 GCA_026394025.1 Candidatus Solibacter sp. | reverse complement strand
GGAGGCGCGGAAAGCCTCCACGGCGAGGAACAACTCGCCGCCACGGTTTCCGGAAGGCATCGGAGAGGTGCTGATTGCCTGTTCGCGCCCAGCGAGGGATTGATCGTCCCTGGCCAGGAGGGGGTCCCTGCCGCCGGAGGGCCGATAGCTGCCGATTTGCGAAGTCACCACCACGAGGCCGCTGGTAACGACCGGAGAGGAGGCGCCGGAGCCAGCCAGCCTGGCGTTCCAGGCGAGGTTCTCGGCGGCGCTCCAGCGCTGAGGCAACCCGCTCTCGGCGGAAACGCCGAGGCTTGACGGTCCGCGCCATTGCGGCCAATCCTCGGCGGCCAGTTGGAATGACGAGAGAAGGGCCACCAACGGAACGAGCGCTCCGACATGTCTGCGGGCTGTCATGTGACGCCAGTATAACAACCGTAAGATGAGGACCCTACTCTTCTACAGCGGCAGCCGCAAGCGGGCAACGCAGCCTGGACCATCCGTCCGATTCTCCAGGGACAGAGCGCCGCCATGGCCTTCGGCGATCTGGCGGCTCAGCACCAGCCCGATGCCGCTGCCGCCCGGCTTGGTGGTGAAGAACGGGACGAACAGGTTGGCCGTGCTGGAGAGGCCGGGGCCCTCGTCGGTGACCCAGATTTCCAGCATAGTGTCGCGTTGCCAGCCCAGGGTCACGCGGCCTTTGGTGGCGAGCGACGCGTCGGCGGCGTTGCGCAGCAGGTTGATCAGCACCTGTTCGAGCTGATCCGGGTCACCCTGCATGATGAAATTCGGTCCGGCCTCCACCAGCACGGGAAGGCGCGTTTCGAAGCTCACGGCACGGCCGACGCAATCCGCCACGGAGAGCGGTTGCAGTTGCGGGCGAGGCAGTTTGGCGAGGCGGGCATAGGCGCCGATGAAGCGGCTGAGGCTGTCGGACCGCGACATGATCACGCTCAAGCCGCGGCGCATATCGTCGCGCCAATCGTCGGGGAGCGGCTCGCGCGCGACGATGGATTCGAGGCTGCCGGCGATGGATTTGATGGGCGTGAGCGAGTTATTGAGCTCGTGGCCGAGGACGCGCACGAGGCGCTGCCAGGCATGGAGTTCCTGCTCGCTCAAGGCCTGCGTGAGATCTGCAATCACCACCAGTTCGAGGGGCAGTCCGTGCTCCCGGATGCGGGTACGGCGAACACCCCAACGGCCGGCACCGCCGGGGAACGCGGTCTGCAAGGTAGTGACGGCGGGACCATCCAGGCATACTTCCAAATGCAATTCGGCGGCGGTCTGGCCGAGCAAGCGCTCGGCAGGGCCGGCCAGCAGGCGCTCGCCGGCGCGATTCACCAGGCGCAGGCGCTGATTCTCATCGAAGGCGAAGATGGCGACGGCGATTTCACGCATGACGGTGCGCAGGAGGGTGGTAGCCTCCATGGCGCCGAGGCGCTGTTCGCGCAGGGTGCTGCCCAGGGTGTTGACCTCGCGCATGACTTCGCCGAGGGCGTCGTCCGGGCGTGGCGAGCGGCCGCGCACGGAAAAATCCCCCTCGCGCAAAGCGCCCAAGAGGTTGGAGAGCGTCTGCAGCGGGAACACCACGCGCTCGCGCACGGCGAAGGCAAACCCGAGCCAGGCGCCGACAATCAGCACGCTGAGGGTCCACTGGACTTTGGTGGACACGTCGCCGGCCCACAACATCCAGAGCGCGGCGGTAGAACCGGGAAGGCCGGCGAGCAGGGCCAGGAGGACGACGCGGCCTTCATGGCTGAGCAGGGCGGGTTTGTCGCTGGGGTTCATAACCGGCGGCTACAGGCCGTAACGTTGCAGACGCCGGTAGAGGGCGCTGCGGCTCAAGCCGAGGGCATTGGCGGCGTGGCTGACGTTGCCGCTGAAACGCGCGAGGGCCTTTTTGATGAGCAGCGCCTCGACATCTTCCAGGCTCATTTCCTCCAGCCGCGGCGGACCTTCGCGACCGGCGCGGAGGCCGAGATCGACGGCGCG
>JAPKZC010001062.1:4166-5443 GCA_026394025.1 Candidatus Solibacter sp. | reverse complement strand
TCGGGCTGCACGATGCGAAAGAGTCCGCGGTAGACGGGGACGACGGGGCAGTGGCGGCAGAGGTGCTTGCAGCCGCGGGAGGCTTCGGTGTAGCCGACGCGGCGGGTACCGTCCTTCACGACGAGTTGGGCGTAAGCGCCGAGGGGGGGTAGCCCTTTGCGGTCGGGGACCAGGAACTGCTGGCGTCCGGTGTTGATGAGGGGGGGTATCGCGGCCGGGGCACCGGTGTCCGCGGAGAGGCGGTGGGCGAGGTCGCGGAGACCGGTTTCGAATTCTCCGCCGAGGATGGTAGCGACGCCGGCGCCGCGGAGGAGGCGCTCATTGAGGGGGGCGTAGAGGCCGTAGCCGCACAGGTGGGCGCGGGGGTTGACTGTGCGTATGCGGTCCACCAGGCGGAGGAAAAGCCTGGTGGCGGTGTGCATGGGGAGGAAGAAGGCGATGAGGCCGGCGGTCTCCACGGCGTGGCTGGGCATGGGGGTAACGGAGACGTCGGCCTGGGTGACGTCGTGGCCCGCGGCGCGGAGCCAGGCGGCCGGAGAGGCGAGGCCGAAGGGCTGGCGGCCCATTTCGTAGGTGGAGACCAGGAGGATCTGCAAACTTCTATTATGGACCGGGGGCTCAGCAGTGCGAAGAGCCTCGGATTTGCGCATCCGTGCCCGGGCCAGAATCGGACAGGCCAGGAGGCCGGTCCCGCAGGGTAGACTGGAGGAAGGGTGGCTGTCTGAGTTTTGGTTTACCTTCATGTTGTCAACTACTACGATCGCGGACGAGATTCTGGAATTGAAGGAAGAGCGGCGGGCGATTCTGCTGGCACATCATTACCAGATATCGGAGATTCAGGAACTGGCCGACGTAGTCGGCGATAGCCTGGAACTGGCGCGGAAGGCGCGCGAGTTCGCTGGCGATGTGATCGCGTTCTGCGGGGTCTGGTTCATGGCGGAAACGGCCAAGGTGCTGAACCCGGGACGCATCGTGGTGGTGCCGGATCGCGAGGCGAGTTGCAGCCTGGTGGAGAACTGCCCGGTGGCGCCGGTGCGCGAGTTCCGGCGGCTGCATCCGGAGTACGCCATCGTCAGCTACATCAACACGTCAATCGAGGTGAAGGCGGAGAGCGACATTCTGTGCACGTCGCGCAATGCGGTGCAGATTGTGAACTCGATTCCGGCGGAGCAGCCGGTGCTGTTCCTGCCGGATAGTAATCTGGGCAACTACGTGAAGAGGCAAACCGGGCGGGAGAATATGAAGATCTGGCAGGGCACCTGCATCGTGCATGCCAC
>JAPKZC010001062.1:0-4075 GCA_026394025.1 Candidatus Solibacter sp. | reverse complement strand
TACTGGCGATGGCGGACTTCATCGGGTCCACTTCGGCGCTGATTGAGTGGTGCGTGGCCAGCGACGCGGAGGAGTTCATCGTGATGACGGAGAGCGGCGTGAATCACTCGCTGAAGAAGCTGGCGCCGGAGAAGCGGTTCTACTACGTGGCCAACGAAAACTGCAATTGCAGCGAGTGCCCGTACATGAAACTCAATACGCTGGAGAAACTGCGCGACTGCCTGCGCAATCTGGGGCCGCGGGTGGAACTCTCCGCGGACGTGATGCGGCGGGCACTAGCGCCGCTAGAGCGAATGCTCGCGGTGAAATGATGAACCCGGCTCCCCTGGTGGATTCCTTCGGGCGGGTCCACGATAACCTGCGCATCAGCGTCACGGACCGGTGCAACATCCGGTGCTTCTACTGCATGCCGGAGACCGATGTGCGCTTCGTGGAGCGCAGCGAGATTCTGGACTTCGAAGAGATCGAACGGTTCGTGCGGGTGGCCGTGGAGATGGGAATCCGCAAGCTGCGTGTGACCGGCGGGGAGCCGCTGGTGCGGCGCGATCTGCCGGTATTGATCGGGCGGCTGGCGGCGATTCCGGGAATTGAAGATCTGGCGCTGACCACAAACGGCGTACTGCTGGAGGAGTATGCGCAACCGCTGTACGATGCCGGTTTGCGGCGGCTCAATGTGCACATCGACACGCTGGATCGCGCGAGGTTCGAGCAGATCACGCGGCGCGACGACCTGGGGCGGGTGCTGAGCGGGCTGGCGCTGGCCAAGCGCATCGGGTTCACGAAGATCAAGCTGAACGCGGTGGCGGTGAAGAACCTGGTGGAGCTGGACATTGTGCCGCTGGCGCGGTATGCGCGCGAGAATGGCTTCGAGGTGCGATACATCGAATTCATGCCCCTGGACGCGCAGAACCTGTGGGACCGCGGCAAGGTGCTGCTGGCCGACGACATGATCGCGATGTTGTCGCGCGAGATCTCGCCGCTCGCGCCGGTACCGGATCCGGATCCGCGCGCGCCGGCTTCGGAATATGTATATGAGGACGGCGGTGGGATGGTGGGCTTCATCGCGTCGGTAAGCCGGCCGTTCTGCCTGAACTGCAATCGCCTGCGGCTGACGGCGGATGGCAAGCTGCGCTACTGCTTGTTTGCGATTGAGGAAGACGACGTGAAGACGCTGATACGCTCTGGGGCGCGGGACGAGGAGATCGCGGAACTGGTGCGTCGCAACGTGGGCGGCAAGTGGGCGGGCCACGAGATCAACTCGGCGAAATTCGTGGCGCCGCCGCGGCCGATGTACTCCATCGGCGGGTGAAGGTGCGGCCCGATAGGGCGAGATTCGCCCGCTCCGAGCCATAACCGTGCGGATTCGCTATCGTCTCGTGTTCAGGTGAGCCGATGGCCGGTAAGCGGATGCCGCAACAGGCCAACGCCTGCCGTGCTATCATGGTCTAGTCTTTCCTGCAAAGATCCAGGGAATAATTATGCCGAAGCTTAAGACTCACAAAGGTGCGTCCAAGCGGTTCAAGAAGACGGGTACGGGCTTAGTGGTTCGCAATCATGCCTTTGGCCGTCATATCCTGACCTCGAAGCCGCACAAACGCAAGAAGAAGTTGCACCAGAGCGTGGTCGCCGACAAGGCGGATCAGCCGGTGTTGAAGCGCATGATTCCCTACTAGGCCCGCGGGTTTAGTGGAATGCGCGATTTGCTGCCCAGAGTAAAACGTGGTACCCACCGCCGGGCGTCAAGGAAAACGGTTTTAGCCCGCGCTTCCGGTTACTTCCTCACTAAGAGCAAACTGTACCGTGCCGCGATGGAGGCCGTGGACCGCGGCCTGAAGTTCGCCTACGTCGGCCGTAAGCGAAAGAAGCGCGACTACCGGAGAATCTGGATCGTCCGCATCAACGCATCCTGCCGCGCCGCCGGCATTTCCTACAGCAAGTTCATCTGTGGCCTTAAGGCCGCCGGCATCGACCTGAATCGCAAGGTTCTGGCCGAGGTGGCGCTGCATGACGATGCCGCTTTCCGCAATCTGGCGGAACTGGCACAATCGGCCCTTGCCGTGAAGGAGTCGGCCCGGGCTGCCCTGGAGAAAGAATGAGCCCTGCCGACCAGGAAAACGATTCCCTCAGCAGCCTGGAAGAGCGCATACAGCGCGCCGTGCAACTGGTGACGCGCTTGCGTCAGGAGCGGGAAGCCGCCGTGGAAGAAGCGGCGGAAGCCAAACGCGCCGCGGCGCGTTTGGCGGATGAAGTCAAGACCCTGCAGGCCGAACGTAAGCAGGTGCGCAGCCGCGTTGAAAAGCTGCTGGGCCAGATCGATCAACTGAGCGCTCCCTAGCGGGGCGCTTCCGGTTTTTTGGGGGGGGGAGTTTCGCATGGAGAACAGCACTCCCGATAAACAGCAGGTCCGCGTCACCATCCTGAGCCGGCCATACACGCTGCTCACCAGCGGCGATGCTCGCGAAGTGGAAGAGGTTGCGGCCAACGTCAACGAACTGATGTTGTCGATTGCCGCCAAGGCGCCGAACGCCGATTCCACCCGGATCGCCGTGTTGGCCTGCCTGCACCTGGCCGACCGGTTGCGCACTTTGGAGCGCGATCTCAGCCAACTGAAGCAACGCGTGGACCGCAAGAGCGAGGAGTTTGCCGGCATGCTGGAACAACTCATCGAAGGTGCGGGAGAGGGCTCATGATCTGGCGTATGGCGTTGCCGGCACTGGCGGGGGTGGCGCTATTCGCCGCTGCTGCCTATCAGACCGAAATTGCCCAATGGCGCCGCCAGCGGGAAGAGGTTCTGAAGCGCGATGGCGGATGGCTCACGGTGGCCGGCCTGTTCTGGCTGCATGAAGGCGTTAATACTTTCGGCAAAGACCCAGGAAACGAAATTGTGCTGCCCGATGGCGTGGCGAAAGCCGGTGCATTCGAACTGCACGGCGGCAAGGTCACGGTGGAGATGGACGGCGCCAAGCGCGAACTGTGGCCCGATTCTCTCGACATCGCCAAGGTAGGCCGCCTGAGCCTGTTCGTCATCAAGCGATCGGACAAATACGGTATTCGATTGAAGGATCCGGACAGCCAGTACCGCCGCGAATTCCGTGGCATCGAAACCTATCCGGCGATGGAAGAGTTCAAGGTGACCGCAAAATGGGTGGCGGCGCCAGAGAAGATTGCTGTTCTCAATATCCTGGGCCAGACCGAGTCCATGGACAGCCCCGGTTATGCGGTATTCCGCCTGCACGGCCAGGAATACCGGCTTCGGCCGGTATTGGAAACCGCCGACGCCAAAGAGCTTTTTTATATATTCCGCGATCAGACCAGCGCCAAAGAGACCTACGGTGCGGGCCGCTTTCTGTACTCAGGCATGCCCGCGGACGGCCGCGTCGTGCTCGATTTCAATAAGGCCTACAATCCGCCGTGCGCGTTCACGCCCTACGCCACCTGCCCGCTGCCTCCGCCGGAGAACCGGTTAGCGGTGCGCATTGAGGCCGGCGAGAAGAAGTACGGACACTAGCGCGTGGCTAGTGGGGCAGCGTGACTGGTTCGAAAGGGCGCCTGAAAAGGCGGTTGCAGGCAAATTGCCTGCCCCACTCATTGCGTCAGGTGAGTCTGTAGATTGTGCAGCGAACCGCCGATCTCGGCGAGGCCGCCGGCATCCCCGGTATGCGGGTCGGCGATCTCGGCCAACATGCGTTTATGAGTCTGGATGAACAGGGACGAAATCTCCTTGTCGCGCCATCCGCGGTCGGCCTCCTCCTGCAGGATTTCCAAAGCGCGGGCGCTCGAATAGGCGTGTTTATAGGGCCGCGGATTGGTCAGCGCATCGTAGATATCCACCACCTGCAGTACGCGGGCCAGCAAAGGGATTTCGGTTCCGCGGAGGCCATCGGGATACCCGGATCCGTCCCATCGTTCATGATGATGGCGAATCAACGGCAGCACCCCGCGCAGCGGTTTCAGCGGACGGCAGATCTCTTCGCCGCGCACGGAATGGCCGCGCATGATCTCCCACTCTTCTCCAGTGAGTCTGCCCGGCTTGAAGAGCACGGAGTCGGGAATGCCTATCTTGCCGCCGTCGTGC
>JAPKZC010000461.1 GCA_026394025.1 Candidatus Solibacter sp. | reverse complement strand
CCTATTGCTCACCTGGTTTTACTACTCCAACGCGATTGCGCCGAAGCAGGAGAAGACCTTGCGCATGGTGGTGGCGACCCACGACATGCCCATCGGTACGCTGCTCAAAAAGAGCGACCTCAAGCTGATCGACTACCCGGAAAAGGACGTCCCCAAGGGCTCCGTTTTCCAGGTCGCGGCCGCCGTAAATCGCGTCGTGATGGTGCCGCTGAATACCAATGAGCCGGTGCTGCAAGCCAAGCTCTCCGACATGACGTCGGTCGAGGGCGTCTCTTCCACCATCGACCGCGGCTACCGTGCGGTCAGCGTGCAAGTCACCGATGTCTCGGGAGTCGCGGGGTTGATCCAGCCCGGCTCCCATGTAGATGTCATCTTCACCCGGCCCGGTTCCATGGCCGAGGCCACCACATCCACCATCCTCCAGAACGTCAAGGTGATCTCCACCGGACGGACCGTTGCCGTGGGGCAGACCATCGACCCGCGCGCGCCGAAATCGCCCACCGTCACCCTGGTGCTGCTCCCCGAAGACGCACAGAAGTTGGAGTTGGCCAAGAACCAGGGCAAGATCAGTCTTTCCCTGCGCAACCCGCTGGATGGCGCCCAATCGGCCAACACCGCACCCGTCACCACCGAAGTGCTCGACCCCATGATCAGCGCCCGCCTGGCCCGCGCCCGCCGTGGACGGACCACCAACATCGCCAAAGCCAATCTGGAAGATCCCAACGTCTGGCAGGAATTGACCGGCGAGAAAAAGCCTGTCGACGCGCGGAAAGCTGCCGCCGAGGAAGAAGCCCGCCGCAAGAAAGCCGAGCCGGAGAAGCCGAGGATTGTGGTCGATGTCTATCGCGGAGACAAGCACGTCCAGGAATCGTTTCGATGAGAAGCGTCTCGAAGAGGATCGCTAAGCTGTTGTGCGCGGCCCTCGTGTCCGCCGGCTGCTTCGCGCAGACCACCACCAGGCCTCAAATCCGCGACATCACGCTGCTGGAGGGCCGCGGCGAGTTGCTCACTTTCCCGCAAGACATTACCAAAGTCGCCATCTCCGAGCCCAAAATCGCCGACGCCATCGTGATCTCGCCGCGCGAAGTCATGATCAACGCCAAGGGTCCGGGGCGCGCCACCCTGGTCATTTGGGAGACCGGCCAAGACCCCGCCCGCTTCGAGATTTATGTCACCAAGGACACTACCGAGTGGGACGCGTTCACTAAGGCGATCAATGACTCTGCCGGCGCGCCCATCCACGTCGCCGGCACCGGCGACACCATCGTGCTCAGCGGTACGGTGAAAAGTGACGCGGATGCAAAACGCATCGCCGGCATGGCAGCCACGCGCGCCAAGAACGTGATCAACCTGCTGCAATCGCCGCCGCCCCCCGAACCGCGCCAGATCATGCTGCAAGTGAAGTTTGCCGCCATCGACCGCGTGGCACTCACCCAGATCGGCTTCAACCTGTTCAGCACCAACGATAAGATGATCGGTGGCACCACCACCGGGCAGTTTTCCGCGCCGCGCTTCAGCCAGTTGCAGCCAACCGGCGGCGGGCAGACCGTCAACTTCTCCGACCTGCTCAACCTCTTCGCCTTTCGTCCGGATCTGAACATCGGTGTCACCATCAAGGCGTTGCAGGAGCGCAACCTGCTCCAGATTCTGGCCGAGCCGAACCTGATCACGGTGGAAGGCAAGGAGGCCACGTTTCTGGCGGGCGGCAGTTTTCCTTTTCCCACCATCACCACCACGCCCACCGGTGGTGCCACCGCGCCCGTCGTCACGGTGCAGTTCAAACCTTTCGGAGTGAAGCTCGACTTCACGCCGACGGTGACGCCCCAGGGCTCGATCAATCTCAAGGTGGCGCCTGAGGTCAGCAGCCTCGATTTCGCCAACGCCGTCACGCTCCAGGGCTTCCTGATTCCAGCGCTCAGCCAGCGCCGCGCCGAAACCGAAGTCATCCTCAAGGACGGCGAGAGTTTCGCCATCGCGGGTCTGATCGATAACCGCGTGACCGAAATCCTGTCCAAGGTGCCGGGATTGGGCGATCTGCCCATCATTGGCAAGATTTTCCGCAGCCGCAGCACGCAGAAATCCGCCGACGAACTCCTGGTGGTGGTGACCCCGCACTTCGTCAAGGCGTTGAGCGCGGAAGAGAAGGCCAAGTTGCCCGAGATGCCTGCCACGTTCCTGCCGGCAGCCGCTCCGCCTAAGGGAAAAGCCAGCAAGACAAGCACCAGCAAAACAACCGTCAAGGACCCTGAATTTGTAGGACCCCGTGGCCAGCAGATACCCAAACAGTAGAGGGCTTGTGGGGCGGGCCCCGTGGTCCGCGCGGGTCCCCCTGGACCCGCTTCTCAGGCCAACGAAGCATGCCGACGGGGGCGTCGGCCGCGGACCAGGGGGTCCGCCCCACAACCAGCGCGGCTCCATGTCGCTTCAGCTTGCCGTCATTTTGGTGCCGGTAGTGTTCGGCATGATGGGCTTCGCGCTCGATCTGGGGCGCCTCTATCTGGTGCGCGGCGAACTCAATCAGGCGGCTGCCGCGGCCGCCATCGCCGCCGCCAGCCAGTTGATCGGCACCGCCACGTCGCTCGACCACGCCGGCACGGTCGCCACCCAGACCCTCGCGTTGAACAAGTACAATTTCGGTTCGCTCACGCTTGGGCAGGACACCGGCAACCTGACCAGCACCATCACGGACCCCGCCTATTTCGCCTCCGTGGCCGGAGCCATCGGCACAGATCCGAACGGCGCATCGGCCGACGGTACTACCGCCCGCCACGTACAGATCTCCGTCACCGCCGATGCACCACTGCTCTTTTGGAGCCTGCTCTCCGCCGGCGCTTCGCGCAAGACGCCCGTCGCCGTGCAGGTGCTGGCCGGAGTCAGCGCGCCTTTGTGCACCGCCTGCGGCATCGAGCCGTTCGCCATCGCGGCCAAGGACGCTTCAGACCTGTTGAATTTCGGACTCGGCGACCCTGCGGCCGATGTCCATTACACCTTCTACTACAACTGCACCGGCACGGTACCCACCTTCCTGCCCAACTCGGGGCAATCCGCCGCGTACACCATCATCAATCGCTACGACTCGGCGAACACCACGGTCACCGAAGAGACCGACCAGTTATTCCGCCTCGGCGCCGCGGGGCTGATGTCCTCCACCGCGCCCAACCCCACCGGCTCGCCCGTTCCCCTGGGATGCGTCGGCATCGGCGATGCGCTGGAAGCCGTCTGGGTCAGTCCCACCTTCAGCGCCGTGCCGCCGACGTGTACTTCCGCCCTGCCCCCCGTTGCACTGGCCGCGCTGTGCGGCCTCTACTCGCGCTTCGACAACCTCACCCTGCCCACCGCCTGCACCACGGGGGTCACCAATTACACGGCGCTCTCGGCCGCCTACCTACCCGATACCGATATCGTCACTGGGCAGGGCGACATTTACTCCACCTACTTCGGCAACGGGCGGCGCGTGATTACGGTGCCGGTAGTGGACGCGCTGGCGCCGAATACGGCCACGCCGATG
Organism: Candidatus Solibacter sp.; assembly: GCA_026394025.1. GTDB lineage: Bacteria > Acidobacteriota > Terriglobia > Bryobacterales > Bryobacteraceae > Solibacter. The sequence goes on along the minus strand of JAPKZC010000461.1, from coordinate 12,015 downwards.
GTGGTGCTGGGCTTCCGCCAGTTCCTGGTGCAACTCGCCGCAGATGGGACGTTTCTGAATCCCTCCGATGCCAACGGCAGGTTTGTGGCGACCTACATCGGCAGCCCGATGCCCGTCAAGCAGGGGTACATCGACGACCGCTTCGCGCAGAGCTGTCCGGCTCCGGTAACTTCGGGCCCGGGGAAGGTGGTACTCCACCGATGAGGCGCGGGCGCAGCGGTAGTATCGCAATCGAAGTTGCGATGTGGTTGCCGGTCCTTTTCCTGCTGATCGGAGGCATCGTTCAGTTCGGCAAGATCACCTACACTTACTACACGCTCCAGAAGACGGTGAACACCGTGGCCAGCTATCTGGCGGTGCAGAACGGGGTGAACTTCTGCCCCGATGCAGGCGATTCCACCATCACCGCGGCCATCCAGTTCGCCCTCACCGGGAGCACCGACGGCAGTGGCACACCCGCCATTCCCGATCTCACCGCGGATATGATTACGGTCACCACGCAGTGCATCGACCCGGTAACCCTGACGCTCGGCGATTGCGCGGTGTCCGGTTGCGGCACGCCGGTGGGCGCCCAACGGCCGGACTTCATCACGGTTTCGATGCCCAACGGATTCATCGTGCAGCCGCGGATTCCGTACCTCTTGACGGACCCGATTCCGTTGCGGCCGCGGGCCGTGGCGGCATACGGAGGCGGATCATGACCGGTTGGCGCCAACCCCTCCCTAACCCCAATCGGAGCCGCGACCGTCAGGGAGCGGTGGGCACGTTATGAGACGCCGTTCCGGACAGGCATCCATCGAATTCGCACTGCTCTATGGCGCGGTGATTCTGCCGCTCACCTTCATGGTGGTGTTCGTCAGCGAGATGCTGTGGGTGTGGCACAGCGTGGTGGATTTCACGCGCGAGGGCGCCAACTATGCGGCCACTCACTGCTGGATAGGCGACGGCAGCAACGTCACCACCTACATGACCACGCACGTGCCACGAATGGTCGACATGGACAAGTTCCAGAACGGCGAAGCGGGCCTCCAGGTCAGTTACTTTTCGCTGGACCCGGCAACCGGACAACTCGCACCGTTCGCCTGCGCCTCGGGGGCCGAATGCAGCGCCGGTTGCATTCCCGACGCGGTCACGGTGAGTGTGACAACCTATCAGTTCACCAAGGGGCTTTCGACTTTGTTCGGCTTGGCGCCGGTCACCATGCCGCCCTTCGCCACCAGCATGCCGATGCAGAGCGCCGGATGCGACGAATCGGGGAACTGCCTGCCATGAGAAAGGACATTTGTGCCTAATACAACGCTACTGGTCGCCTCGGGCGACGAGCATTTTCGCGAAATGGTACGCGACAGCCTGATCAATCTTCCGGAGGCGAAGATTGTCGCCGAATACCAGGAGGTGGCCGCCAACCTCTACATTCGGGTGTTGCAGGATCTGGAGCGTCATCCCCATGCCGGCCTGATCGTGGATATCTCCGGCGATCCCGAGGGCTCCATTAAGGCCATCGAGAAAGTGAAACAGGCGGCGCCGGACCTGTTCGTGATGGTGAGCAACTTCAGCGCGGATGGCGAGACGGTGATCCAGTGCATGCGCGCCGGGGCCAATGAATTCCTGCTACAGCCCATCAAGCGCACCGAGTTCCGCGAGGCGATGGGGCGCCTGGAACACGCTCCGCGTCACGGCTCCGCCGGTGTTAGCAAGCTGGGCAAGATCTACACCTTCATCGGCACCAAGGGCGGCGTGGGAACGACTACCATGGCGGTCAACTTCGCCAGCGTCCTGGCGCAGCGCAAGGTCGCGACCGTCGCCATCGACCTGGATTGGATCGGCAACGACGTGGCCATGCAACTCGGCGCCTCGCCGCAGTACACCCTCATGGAAGTGGGCGAGAACCTGGAGCGGCTGGACCAGGCGCTGTTCGAAGGCTTCGTGACGCGCGACCCGCTGGGCTTCTTCCTGGTGGGGCCACCGGACGCGCTGGAGCAGCACGGCCACTTCAGCGATCACCAGTTACGCGAGTTCGCCACCTTCCTTGTGGAGAAGTACGACGCCATCGTGATCGATGGCGGGCGCAATATCTCGAACGACCTGGTGCTGGCGGCGGCGCAAGTCTCGGCGGCGGTCTTCCTGGTGATCGACCAGGAGTTTCCATCCATCCGCAACGCGCAGCGCTACATCAGCTTCCTGATGCGCATGGGCTTCAATCAGGATCAGATCAAAGTGGTTGTCAACCGCTACACCAAGAAGACCTCGCCCAACCAGGCCAGCCTGGAGCAGATCCAACAGACTTTGAACCAGGTCGTGTTCTGCGGCATTCCGCATTCTCCGGCGGTGATCGCCGCTATCAACAAGGGCCGGCCGTTCGTGGCCAATCGCGAACAGGCGGGCGAGTTGGACCGCGTATTCCGCGCCTTCGTCGATAAAGCTACCGGCGGCAAGAAGGCCAAATCCACAGAGGCCATGGGGAAGACGGCATAATGAAAGCTCATCATGGGTAGCCGAAGCGTTGTCCGTCCCGGATCGGGAGCCGACCGTTGGTTCGAACTGAAGAGTCAGGTTCACCAGAAGCTGGTCAACTCGTTGACTCCTGAACAGCTCAAAGACCTGAACAAGGACAGCGTCCGCGGGCAGGTGGGCACGGTGGTGGAGAAGCTCATCATCGACGAGTCGCTGCCCATGACCATGGGCGAGCGTGAGAAGCTGACCGAGGAAATCCTCGATGAAGTGTTCGGCCTGGGTCCGCTCGAGATTCTGCTGAAGGACCCTTCCATCTCCGACATCATGGTGAACGGCTTCGACAACGTGTACGTGGAACGGGCCGGGCGTCTGGTGGAGACCAACATCCGGTTTAAGGACCACGCCCACGTGCGCATGATCATTGAGCGCATCGTGAGCGCCATCGGCCGCCGGATCGACGATTCGTCGCCGATTGTGGACGCCCGCCTGGCCGACGGCTCGCGCGTCTGCGCGGTGATCCCGCCGCTCTCGCTGATTGGTCCGGTGATGTCGATTCGGCGCTACGGCAAGCGGGTGCTGACCACCGAGGACCTGATCAAGAACCAGACCTTCACCACCGGCATGCTGGATTTCATGAGCGGCTGCGTGGAAGCGCGGTTGAACATTGTGATCTCCGGCGGTTCGGGCTCGGGCAAGACCACCATGCTGAACACGCTCTCCCGGTTCATTCCGGAGGAAGAGCGCATCGTCACCATCGAAGATACCGCCGAACTGAATCTGCAGCAGGGGCACGTGGTGCGCCTGGAAACGCGCCCGGCCAACATCGAAGGCGCCGGCGCCATCACGCAGCGCGATCTGTTGATCAATACGCTGCGTATGCGGCCCGACCGCATCATCGTGGGCGAATCGCGCGGTCCCGAAGCGTTGGACATGTTGCAGGCCATGAACACGGGCCACGATGGGTCCATGACCACGGTGCACGCCAACACCGCGCGCGACGCGTTCTCGCGCTTAGAGACCATGGTCATGATGGCCAGCCAGCACGTGCCGGATAAAGTCATCCGGCAGCAACTGGCGAGCGCGATCAACATTGTGGTGCACTGCTCGCGCCTGGCGGACGGATCGCGCCGGGTGACGGGCATCGCCGAGGTGGTGGGTGTGGAGAACGATCTGGTGGAGATGCAGGACCTCTTCGAGTTCGAGCGCACCGGCATCAGCCCGCGCGGCAAGGTGGTCGGTTTCTTTCGCGGCAGCGGCAATCATCCGAACTGCCTGGAACGTCTGAAATCGTACGGTATCCATCTGCCGCTCTCCATCTTCACTGAGACGCACGAGGTGAAAGAGAGATAGATGGGCGGTCTGGGTTTCTTCCTGATTACGGGGGTGCTCTTCTCCGTCGCGTTATTCGCGGCGGGCTATTACGTGTGGAGCGTGCCCGAACAGGAAGCCTCGAACCGGTTGGGTGGCCGGTTGAGGGAACTACGCGCACATATGCGCAACCGCAACCAGAAGGCGCCGGAACTGCTGCGCCGCGAGCACCGTGGGCAGTTCGCCTTCCTGGGCGACCTGGTGACCTGGGTGGGCGTGCTACGGCGTTTGCAGACCCTCATCGAACAGTCCAACTTGAAGTACCGCGCGGCCGACGTGTTTGGACTCAGCGTGGCGCTCGGGGTGTGCTGTTTTCTGTTGCTGTCGCTGTTCGGCATGATGTTCTTCCTGCGGATTCTGTTCGCCGTGATCCTGGGCTTTCTGCCGGTAGCTTATATCCTGCAAGTGCGGTCGCACCGGATGAAGAAGTTCGAAGAGCAGTTGCCCGACGCCATCGACCTGTTCACCCGCACCATGCGCGCCGGCCACAACATTCACAGCGGGCTGGAGACCATCGCCACGGAGACCGGAGATCCGGTGAAGATGGAGTTCAAGAAGCTGATGGAAGAACTGGCGCTGGGCTCGCAGGTGGAGCCGGCGCTGCACGCACTCGGCAAGCGCATGCCGCTTCTCGACCTGAAGTTTTTCATCACCAGCCTGATCTTGCAGCGGCAGACCGGCGCCAATATGGTGGCCGTGTTGGAGAACCTTTCGACCCTGGTGCGCGAGCGCCTGAATATGGCGGCCAAGTTGAAGGCGCACACCGCGCAGCAGCGTTTCTCCGCCGGCCTGTTGTGCTGCCTGCCGCTGGTGGTCGGTGTCGGCTTCTATGTCCTGAAGCCGGATTACGTGCGGCTGCTGTGGACCGATCCGGTGGGCATCAAGTTCTTTACCTACGCGATCTGTTCGGAGATTGTGGGCATTCTGGTGATCCGCAAGCTGGCCAACATCAAGGTATGAGAAGGACTACGGAATGGCGCTAGTGACCGACCTGCTCCTCTTCCTGTTCACGGGGGCGACGTTGACGTTGCTCCTGTGGACCAGCGTGGAACTCTTCCGCGCGCAGGAAGACCCGCTGAGCGACCGCCTGGAAGGGCTGCAATCGCAAGCCATGGTGGTGGCGGCGCGGGCCACGCGGCGCAAGCAATCGGCGCGGGGCCTGGACCGGTTCCTCTATGTTATTGCGCTGGTGCCCGGCGGCGAGGATTGGATGAACGGAACGGAAAAACTGCTGGCGCAGGCGGGCATCCGGCGCAAGAGCGCGCTGGCGCTGTACTGCATTTTCGTGCTCCTGTTCGTGTTCGCGCTCGCGGCGGGCACCGTCTACCTGCAACGCGACAACCCCAACGGCCCCATGTCGCTGGTGGGCGGTCTGGTGGCGGCGTTCCTGCTGGGGTTCATCCTGCCCAAGCAGATTCTGTACCGCCTGGTGAAGAGCTATCGCGGCAAGTTGCAGGAGGCGCTGCCCGACACGGTAGACCTGCTCGGGATCGTGCTCGGCACGGGGTTGGGCCTGGATCAGGCCATGATGCGGGTCAGCGAGGAGATGCAGTACATCTACCCGGAACTGGCCAACGAATTCGCCACGGTGGTGATGCAGGTGCGCGCCGGGCAGGAGCGCGGCAAGAGCTTCAACCAGTTCGTGCGGCGGACGGGGATCGAGGACATCAAGAGCCTGGCGGCGATGATCATCCAGAGCGAGAAGTTCGGCACCAGTCTGGCGCAGGCGCTGAAAGTTTACGCCGACGCGTTGCGCACGCGGCGCCGCCTGAGGGCGGAGGCGGCGGTAGGCAAGGCGGGGATCAAGATGCTGTTCCCCATCGTGATCTTCATCCTGCCGGTGCTGTTCGTGATCACCCTGGTGCCGGGCATGCTGAGCGTGCTGAGAGATCTGAAGATGCTGGGCGGCGGGCGGTAGGCTCAGCATCGCAAATCCGCTGTATGTAGACAATCGCCACAATACTCCTGTCGATTTCTCATGTCAGTGTAGATATTCTCCAACTTGTTGCGGGCGTGCAATTAAGATACTGTGGTCTTTAATGATATTCTGTTGGGATTCTCGCCCGAGTTTCGCCACAGTCATTGTGTCAGTGGACAACGCCGCGCCTGCGGCAGGTCAGGTTTCGCTTGATTCCTGAGGTTCGTTCAGAAGGAGTAAGTCATGTCTTCGAGGAAATTCTTCTTTGGTGCCGCCATTGTCCTGCTGGCGGTGCTGCTGATTCCGCTGGCGGCGCAAAAGGCGCCGAATGCCGGCTACAGCGTGCACGAGAAAGCGGCCTACCTGGATCAGAATCTGGTCAACTACGTCCGGCCGGGCGTCAAAGTCAAGATCGTCTCGGCGGCCATCGCCAAGGATGGCACTATCACCGCCCGGGTCAACATCGCCGATCCCAAAGGCATACCGTTGGACCGCGACGGCATCGCGACGCCGGGCGCGGTATCCATGAGTCTGATCGCCACCTACATTCCGGCCGGTCAGAAACAGTATGTCTCCTACACCACCACCACCCTGAAAGCGAGCATACCCGGCAACACCAACCCGGCGCAAATTCAGGCGGCCAACGATTCCGGCGGCACCTGGACCAGGAATGCCGACGGCGACTACACCTACACATTCAAGACCAAGGCGCCGGCCAGCTTCGACCCCAAGGTCACGCACGCCATCGGCATCTCCGCCAGGCGAGACCTGAGCGAGTTCCTCACCCAGCCGGAATGGGCACAGGTGTCCAACGACGTCTACAACTTTGTGCCCGATGGCTCGCCGGTGAAGGTGACCCGCAACGTGGTCCCCACCGCCGTCTGCAACGGCTGTCACGATCCGCTGATCGGCCACGGCGGATCCCGCCTTACGGTGGAGTTGTGCATTCAGTGCCACACGCCTCAGACCATCAATCCCGACACGCTGGAGAGCCAGGACATGCCTGTGCTGATTCACAAAATCCACATGGGCAAGAATCTGCCCAGCGTGAAGGCCGGGACGCCGTACCGCATTTGGCATCGCGGCGCCTGGTCGGACTTCTCCGAAGTCGGATTCCCGTCGGGCGTCGATGAGTTGAAGACCTGCGAGGTCTGCCACAAGAATGCTCCCCAGGCCGCCAATTACCTCAACCCGTCGCGCGCCGCCTGCGGCTCCTGCCACGATGACGTGAACTTCGCCACCGGCAAGAATCACGTCAACCTGCCGCAGGTGAGCGATAACGAATGCGCCAACTGCCACAAGCCTTCGGGCGAAACTGAGTTCGACGTTTCCATCAAGGGGGCGCACATGGTGGCCACCCGCTCCCAGCAACTGCCCGGCGTCGTGTTTGCCATCTCCCGGGTGGACAATGCCAAGCCTGGCCAGAAGCCGAGCGTGACATTTAGCGTCCAGGACAAGACCGGCAACTCACTCGACATCACGAGGATGGACTTCCTGAACCTGGTTATGACCGGTTCCACCTTGGACTACAACGGCTACTTATCCGAAGACGTCCGGAAGGCAACGCCGACAGGCCGCGAGTTCGTTTACACATTCAACGCCGCGCTGCCCGCGAACGCCGCCGGCAGTTATGCGGTCGGCATCGAAGGCTACCGGAACATCACCATCAACCCGGGCACGGTGAAATCCGCGGTAGTCCGAGATGTGGGCTTCAACACGGTCTTCTACTTCCGGGTAGGCAGCGCCAAGGTGGCCCCCCGCCGCCAGGTGGTTAGCCAGGCGCTCTGCGCAAGCTGCCACGACAAGATAATGCTGCACGGCGGCATCCGCCAGAACGTCGAATATTGCGTGGTCTGCCACAACCCCACCGTGACCGATGCCATCGTCCGCAAGACCGGCGACATTCCGGAGTCGATCAACTTCAAGACCATGATCCACAAGATCCACACCGGCAAGGAACTCACCACCGATTTCACGGTGATCGGATTCGGCAGCAGCGTCCACAATTATAACGACGTGGGGTACGTCGGCGACCGCCGCAGCTGCGAAAAATGCCATCTGCCCGGTACGTACGATCTTCCGCTCCCCGACGGCCTGATCGATCAGACCACGCCGCGCGACTATTTGAAAACGCAGGGCCCGGCCACCGCGGCCTGCCTCTCGTGCCACACCACCAAGGCCTCCGCTGCGCACGCCGCCACCATGACCTCGCCCACGCTGGGCGAAGCATGCGATGCGTGCCATGGCCCGAACTCGGAGGCCTCAGTGGTCAAAGCACACGCCCGCTAGCGCAGGCCTTTGCCGCAAGGCTCGGGGCGCCGGTATGGGCCCCGAGCCGCGCGGCATCGTCACGCATGCGCGGATGACCGTGTCACACTGGCCCTCGGCGCCGGGTTTTCCCAACGTGATCAAAGCGTCGATCAGGCCGGGATAGACGCTGAGGCCTTCACCCTCGACCCGCACGGCGTCGGACGGAATGGCAACGTTCTCGCCGACGACTTCAATCAGTCCATTGCGAACCACCACCGTGCCCTTGTTGATGACTGAGCCGGAGACGGTGACAACTCTGGCGTTGTGGATGTCCAGCGCCGGATGAGCCCGGGCAGGGGCCACGGCGCAACACTGGAATCGCACGCTGACTAGAGTACCCATCATGAGGTGAATTCGACGCCGTATACTGGAATTTGTCCACCAAACAACCAATTCGCTACCGCGACGCGGGCGTGAATATCGACGAGGCCGATCGCGCCGTTTCCTCCATCAAGAAGTTTGCGCGCCAGACATTTACGCCCGGGGTGCTGACCGAGATCGGCAGTTTCGGGGCGATGTACCAACTGGCGGGGTATCGCAAACCGGTGCTGGTGAGCTCGGCGGACGGGGTGGGCACGAAACTGAAGGTGGCGTTCCTCACGGGGAGGCACGGCACGGTGGGCGAGGACCTGGTCAACCACTGCGTCAACGACATCGCGGTGCAGGGGGCCACACCGCTGTTCTTCCTGGACTACTTCGCGGTGGGGAAACTGGATGCGGAGGTGGCGGCGGAAGTGGTCGGCGGGATTGCGCGCGGGTGTAAGAAGAACGGGTGCGCGTTGATCGGCGGCGAGACGGCGGAGATGCCGGGGCTGTACGCCGAGGGGGAATATGACCTGGCGGGGTTCATCGTGGGCGCGGGGGAGCGCGGCGAGTTGCTGACCGGGAAGGGCATTCGCGCCGGGGATGTGCTGCTGGGGCTGCCTTCGACGGGGCTGCACACCAACGGATATTCGTTGGCGCGCAAGCTGCTGTTCGAGGTGGCGGGGTATGGGCCCAAAACGCTGCTGCCGGAAGTGGGGGCAACGGTGGGCGATGCGCTACTGGCGGTGCATCGCAGCTACCTGAAGCCGATTCGCGCACTAATGGCGGCGGGATTGTTGCGCGGGGCGGCACACATCACGGGCGGCGGAATCACCGACAATACACCGCGCATGCTGCCCAAAGAGTTCGGCGTGGCGATCGAGACGGGGTCGTGGAAGATTCCGCCGCTATTTGAAGTGCTGCGGCGGATTGGCGACATTCCGGAAGACGATTACCGGCGCACCTTGAATCTGGGCGTGGGGATGATACTGGCGGTGCCGGCGCGCGCGGCGGTGAAGGCGGAAGCAGAGCTGAGCAAGTTGGGCGAGACGCCGTTCCGCATGGGAAGCGTGGTGGCTCTGAAGCGCGGACGCCCGCGCGTGGAGTACCGGTGAAGCGGAACGGCGCGCTGGACGCCCAGATTGCAGTGGTGATTTCGCATCGGGCGGAGGCGCGCGGACTGGAGACCGCGCGGGCGCGCGGGTTGCGCGCGGAGTGCCTGCCATCCAAGGGTTTGGATCGCGAGGTGTACGACCGGATGCTGGTGGCGGAACTGCACAAGCACGACGTGGATCTGGTCTGCCTGGCGGGTTTCATGCGGCTGCTGAGCGCCGGCTTCATTCGCGAGTTCCCAAATCGCATATTGAATATTCATCCCTCGCTGTTGCCCGCCTTCCCGGGCCTGGATGCGCAGCACCGGGCGCTGGCGCACGGGGTGAAGGTTTCCGGCTGCACGGTGCAGTTCGTGGATGAATATCTGGATGCGGGGCCGATCGTGATTCAGGCGGCGGTGCCGGTACGGGACGACGACACGACGGAGACTCTAGCGGCGCGGATACTGAAAGAAGAACATCGCATCTACTCGGAAGCGATCGGCATCGTGATCGCGGGCAAATACCGGGTAGAGGGGCGGCGCGTACTACTTACCTAGGGTGCCTTACTCAAGGGCGTTGCGGCGCTGCTCGCGCAAGATGAGGAAGTGGGAGAGCTTTATGGGCGGTCCGGGGCCGGATTCCATCTGGCGTTCCACGGCTTTCTGATACTGGCGGAGGATTTCCAGGCGGCGGCGCGATGGCAGTTGGCAAGATTCGAAATCCAGCAGGAGATCGATTTCCCAGGGTTGAAAGCTATTGCGGGTCATCTCTCCGCGCAGGAGTTCACCGATCAGGCGTTTGAAGCGATTGAGCTGGAGTTCGCGCTGCTCGTATTCATCTACCGAGGCCACGGTTAGTTAATCGGCGGAATGAGGACGGAGCTTTAGCCCAAGTTCGTCACGGGATCAATCGATTGTGCGCGCCAGGCAGCGAACTCGCCATTGAGCAGCGCTGGTATCCATCGACGGCGCTGGACGATCTGTTGGGGATCGCAGACGGCCAGATCAACGACACACGCTAGCTCGCGCCATGCCCCAACACAAGGTCGCGCGACCCATAGAAGTGCAGTCACAGTTCTGCCAACGCCGCTTTTTCGTCCACGGCCGGAGGCCCGAGACCCTGCTGGTCCGGGCATCCTCGAACACCGCTCCGAATCGGCCGGTTCGAGCCTGAAAGCGCTGCGTGTGTTGCGGCGTTGGAGCGAATCGAGTGGCGTCACGACCACACGGTTGGATCGCACAGGATCGCGACAAAGGACAGATGTCGTAACCTGCCGGGTGCCAGGTCGCGCGCCTACTTGGCAGGCGCGCCGCGGCGAGGCGCTCCGCCCGGCGAGACCCAACCGGCCGGGGGAGTGTACTCCGGACGGGTGCATGACTTGTCGGCGGACGGGAAATCGGCCGGGACCTCTTGTGTAACCATGCCGGTCGCCGCCCATTCCGTGCCGCGCTGGTAGGTGGCGATGAAACCGACGCAGTTAAGGGCGGCCAGATCGTGCCCCATCAAGGTATGAAAGACGCGGCCTCTGCCATAGGAGAGGACCATGAGAATCGGCTCCTCGTGGTTCGTGCCGCGGTTGGCGGGATCGGACCAGGAGGTAGAGAGGACGGTCATGTTCTGGCCGGGCCCGCGCATGTTGGCATACAACTCGTCCGCCACGTGAAGCCATTCCTTGGGGAGCCCTTTGGTGATGGGGTGGGAGGTCACCTGGTTGACGACCTTGTACGTAGTGCGCGCGCCGTGGCTGCCGGCGTTGCCGGGAGCGTTATCGGTCACCAGTTTGCCATCCTGATAGTAGAAGTGGGGACCGGACTTCTCGTTGCGGCCGCGCCAACCGCCGACGCCGATCATCAGGTTGTACTCCTTCCAGTTGGGGAACGCATTATCGGCGGCGTGGACGGAGACGAGGCCGCCTCCGTCGCGCATGTACAGCTCGAAAGACGCTTTGAGACTATCGGACCAGCGTTCGTCGGGCACGTCGTAATTCGCGACCACCACCTTGTACTTGCCCCAGTCGGGCTTGAAGGCGGTGAAATCGCCGCCTTTCGGCGGTGCGGTCACCACGTCCACCTGGAAGATGCGGGCGTCGCCCAGCATTTTCTTCAGGTACGGCGAGGTCTCCTCCCAGGCATGGTAAGGTCCGCCCTGCTCGCCATCGAGGAGCATGACGCGGATGGGGGAAGCGGCGCGGACCTGGACCGCGCATGCGAGGACGGCGGCAAGCAACAGGCCGATCATAGTGTTCTTCATGAAGGTTCTCCTTTATCGCGAACCCGGCTGTAAGGGACGATTACAGTTTCATCTCCCATCCTTTGCGGATGAAAGGTTTGAGCAGCTTGTTGGCTTCGTCGTTGTTGGTGAAGCGCATGTTTTTGGCGTCCCACATCAGCTTGCCGGGAACGCGCACGGCGATGGCGCCGAGAGCCAACCACTCGATGTACTTGCTGGCGACGGCGAATTCGGAGACGCCGGGGGCGCCGCCCTTACAGGCGCGGACCCAATCCTGCTGGTGATTGATGCCACGTTGGAGCAACTGAGGCGGGAGTCTGTACTCGGCCCAGCGGGACG
>JAPKZC010000578.1:2809-7092 GCA_026394025.1 Candidatus Solibacter sp. | reverse complement strand
AGATCGGGTTCATCGTCCACTATCAGGATTCTGGGTCGCGACAGCCCTGCCATGGCTATGTTCCCTGCCCGTCCGCCAGCGCTTGTTGGGCCGCGGCGCGCCAGGCTGGCAGGTTTGCTTCCAGGCCGAGGCGAGCCAGGTATTCGGGGTTCAGCAGACCGCCGGTGGCGCCGGCCTGGTCGATGTGGGCTTCGTAGGCCAAGGCGTCCGCGATGTGAGTAATCGCCAGCACATCCAAGCCAGTGCTGCCGGTTTCGGGGACTTCCGGCCGATGGTGGCGGCTAACCGCATCCACTACCGCACCCGGCAATCCCCACAGGCCCAACAGGTAGGCCCCGATTTCCGCGTGGGTGGTGCCCATCTTTTCCTTCTCTACCAGGTGCAGCGGCTGCTGCTCCCTCACCGACGATGCCAGGGAGATTTCAAATTCACGGGGCAGGCGCGACGCCAGCACCAGCTTGCCAACGTCGTGCAGCACACTGGCGATCACTCCTTCCGCGGTCACTGCCTCCGCCGCTGGCAGCGTGGCGGCGATACGCGCGGCCAGGTAGGAATGTTCCTCCAAGCCCTCGAGTGAGAAACCCACGATGGCGCGGCGGGGCTTCAGCGTGCGGAACAGCTCAACGGAGAGCACAAGATGCCTCAACGTATCCAAACCCAAATAGCTCACCGCACCGCTTACCGAGGTAACCCGGTACGGCAGGCAAAAGAACGCGGAATTCACCAGTTGCAGCAGTTTCGCCGTGATGCCCACATCATGCTCCACGATTCTGCTGATCTCACCCAAGGGAATGTCCGGCTTGCGCAGCGCCTCCGCGAGCAATGCCGAGGTGCGAGGCAGCGTCGGCAGGGAGCCAATCACCCCCACCACCCGCCGCAGCGCCGCATCCGGCAGCAGGCTGGCAAATCCGCACGCACGTTCGATGGCTTCCTGCAACCTTTTGGGATCGCAAGGTTTCGCCAGATACTGGTGAGCCACCCCAACCGCCCGCAAAGCGGCTTCCGATTCAAAGTACCCGGAGAGCACGATGCGGATGGTGCCCGGCGAGCGTTCCCGCACAATTTCCAGCAGGCGGGCTCCGTCCATCGCCGGCATCCGCATATCGGTCACTATCGCGTCGATGGGTTTGGTTTTGAGAATGGCCAGCGCTTCGGCTCCGCTGCCGGCAAACGACATATCCCAAACTTCGCGCTGCGAACGCAGCAAGCGCTGCAGTCCCGCCAGGATCAACGGCTCATCGTCCACAAACAAGATGCTCTTCATGACCTGCTCCCCGCCTATGCAAACACGCCGTCAGCCGGTACGGAAGCCGGCGAACCGGCCGGCACGGAGACCACAAACGTGGTTCCCCCCTGTGGGTTCGCCTCGAATGTGATTCGGCCGCCGTGCTTCTCCACGACAACGCCACGGGCCAGCGCCAGGCCCTGGCCGCTGCCGCGTCCTACTTCTTTGGTGGTAAAAAACGGGTCGAAGACCCGCGCTCGGATCGCTTCCGGGATGCCACATCCCGTGTCGCTGATCCATACCGTCACCTGGTCGCCGTCCCTTCTTGTCTTCACCCCGATCCGTCCCTTCACCCCGGTCTGCTGCATCACCGGTCCGATGGCGTGCGCCGCATTGACCAGAAGGTTGAGAAATACCTGATTCATGTCCCCAAGGTGGCATACCACCAACGGCAGGTCGCCGAAGTCGGTCTCCACGTCGGCCACGTACTTCAGTTCGTTGCGGGCCACCGTCAGGGTGTCCGACAGCGCCTTGTTTATGTCGGCGGCAGCTTTCTCTTCTTGCCCGGGATGGGCGAAAGCCTTCATCGCGCGTACGATGGTGGCGATCCGTTGCACGCCGGCGAGCGACTGCCCCAGGGCCTTGGGCACCTCCAAGTCCACGTACTCGGCGTCCGCCGCCACTTCGGCCTTTTCCCAGCATTCCAGCACGGCCCGCGGCGCTTCGCCCGCCTCCACCGCCCGATGCAGTTGGCGGGCGTACTCTCCCATTACTGTCTGACGGTTGGCGAACACGTCGTGCAGGAAATGCAGATTGTCTCCGACGAACTGGATCGGCGTGTTGATCTCGTGGGCGATTCCGGCCGCCAATTGCCCAACCGCCTCCAGCCGCTGGGAGTGGTGCAATTCCAGTTCCAGCCGCTTGCGGTCCGTTACGTCCTGGACCACCGCCAGAATGGCGGCGCGATCTTTCAACCTCAGCAGCCGGGCGTTGACCTCAACGTCCAACAGGGTGCCCGCCCGGGTGCGGTGTTGCCAGGAGCCCTGCGGGAGCCCTGGATCATCGGCGCCGGCCCATACCTGCGCCAGGATGGTGTGCAGGCGTTTCGCCTCCGCCGGCGGGTGCAGGTCGCCAACCATCACGCGTTCGAATTCCTCCGCCGAGTAGCCGTACTGGCGCGACGCTGCCTCGTTGACCTTCAGGAAGCGCAGCGTCTCCACATCGTAGACCCGCACCGCATGCGGGATGGCCGCGAAGAGCAGCTTTAATGACTCCTCACTCTCTTCCAACGCCTCCACCGTGTTCTTCCATTCCGTCACGTCTCGCGAAATCCCCACCACGAGGCCGGCATTCAGCGCTTCGTCGCGTACCCGGACCTTGGACGCGGTTACCCACCGGGTCAGCCCGTGCCTGGTGATGTGTTCGATGCTCCCGATTAAGGGTTCACCCGTCCGGAAAATCCGCTGTTCGTCAGCCAGGGCCTTCTGCGCAACTTGGGCATCAAGGTAGTCGGCATCGCTGCGTCCCACGGCTTCCGCCGGCCTGCGCCCGGTTGATGCGTAGGAACTTGCTGTCCGCGTCCTTGAAGTAGATGCAGTCCGGGATGTGGTCCATCAGAATCCGCAAAAGGTCGCGCTCGTGGGCCAGTTCATTCTGCGTCCTCGCCAACGGAGCCAGGATCGATCGCCGGATCGTCAGGTTCACCAGCGTGACCGTCAGCAGCAGCGACGCGGCAAACGTGGCCGGGATGAATACGCGCATCGCCGCCGACCGGTTGCGCAACTCGTCCATGCGCAGTTGCAGGTCGTGCGAAAGGCCGGCGGCGAGTGACTGCAGGCCGGTCTTGAGCATGGTGGTGCGGATCGCCAGGCGGCGAATTCGCTCTTGAGACTCCGGCGCCGTCCGCTCGCGGACCGAGGGCGCACTGCCGTATGCTGCGTTGCCTTCCGCCAGGAATTGCCGAAGCGCGGTTGCCAGAAACCGCGCCGCTGAAGTGCGTGCCAGGGCGATCTGGCGGGTTGCGCCGATGCGTTCCAGCGCTTCCACCGCCCGCCCGCCTTCCAATGCGGCCCGCGCCAGACCAGAGGAGTCATTCATCACGAAGGCCTCGCTGTATGCCTTCACCGACCGCTGAAAAGCCGCTTCGGCATCACGCCCGCACTGGGCCGCCGGCATGGCGGCATCGGCGACGGCCGCCAACCCTCGTTCCGCCTGCCTGCTCTCGACCTGCGACACAACCGTGGCCAACAGGAATCCCAGCACGAAGATTCCGATACTCAGCCATACGCTGGCTTGAATGTGAGACCGGGTCATATGTCGCCTCGTGGCGCCTCACTCTTCTTATCGGTGGCACAGACAGAAGAAATAGTTGTCTCTATCGCCTCAGTCACTTACGGATTTTGCCAGGTGATTCGCCTGCCATCGTATGCTGCTTTCGAATTGAAAAGAGGCCGTGCGCGCCGCTGCGCCCGTTGGTGGCGCTCCTCAAATAGCGGCCAAACTCTTAGAATTCGCGCCGGACGCGGGTGTCACGGGAAACGGTATGCTCGAGTTCCCGAACGTCATGCGCGCGGGCGAAAGACGTTCCCTTGCGGGCGCACTTCGAGGGGGGATTTCACACTCCAGCAATTCCTTGCCGCCCCCCCTAATATTCGGCCCTTCCGTAATTCAAATAAACACGGTACACTATGGTTTGAGTTGTCGAGCCAATGCAGTGGGCGAAAGCCCACTTTTTTGTTGGCCTTGGCAATTCGGGCAACCATGCGGGAAGTAGTGGCGGCGAAAATCGAGGAAGTCGCGCAACAAGTGACGCAGTCCGAGGGCCTGGAACTTGTCGAGGTCGAGGTCAAAGGCGGCGGCAACGCCCAATTTGTGCGCATCGCCATCGATAAGCCGGAGGGCGTGACCCACGCCGATTGCGGCCTGGTATCGGAGAAAGTGGGGGCGATTCTGGACGCCGAGGACATGGTGCCGGGGCACTACACGCTTGAAGTCAGCTCTCCCGGAGTGGAACGTAAGCTATACAAGCCTAAAGACTACCAACGATTTCAGGGGCAGA
>JAPKZC010000578.1:0-2794 GCA_026394025.1 Candidatus Solibacter sp. | reverse complement strand
CGCTCGAAACGGAACCGGGCAAAACCCGCGAGTTCCCCTTCGAGCAGGTGCGGACGGCCCACCTGAAGTTTGAGTGGTAGGCGCGCCAGGGCAAATTTTTTACCAGAACAAATCTGAATTGGAAACCAAGAGGGCACTTTGGAAACGATCTTTCAATCCATCGAAATCCTGAGCAAGGAAAAAGGCATCGACCCGCAGATCGTGCTCGACGCGGTCAAGGACGCCATGCTGATCGCCGCTCGGAAGCACTATCGAACGAACGACGATTACATCGTGGACATGGATCCTAAAACCGGCGCGATCAAACTCTACGCGCTGAAGAAGGCCGTGGAAACGGTGGAGGATCCGCTGCATGAGATGACCCTGGGCGAGGCGCGCCGGATCGATTCCAAAGTGGAAATCGGCGGCGAAGTGCGCATTCCCAGAAACACCGACGCCCTGGGGCGCATCTCCGCCCAAACCGCCAAGCAGGTGATCTTCCAGAAGGTCCGCGAGGCCGAACGCGACACCGTGTTCCAGGAGTATTCGGGCCGAACCGGCGAACTGGTCAACTGCACCATCAAGCGGGTGGAAGGCCCGGACTACATGCTGGATCTCGGCAAGACCGAAGCCAAGCTGCCCAAGAAGGAACAGTCGCGCCTGGAAGGCTATAGCGTGGGAGACCGCGTGCGCTGCGTCATCAAACTCGTGGACAAGGCCAGTAAGGGGCCCGGAGTGCTGGTATCGCGCGCCGCGCCGGAATTGGTGATGCGCCTCTTCGAACAGGAAGTCCCGGAGATTTACGACGGCACGGTGTCCATCAAGGGATGCGCGCGGGAGGCCGGCGAGCGTACCAAGATCGCCGTGCAGAGCCGCGACCGCGATGTCGATAGCGTGGGCGCATGCGTGGGCATGAAAGGCATGCGCGTGCAATCCATCATCCGCGAGTTGCGCGGCGAGAAGATCGACATCATCGAGTATTCCGACGACCCGGTGGTGTTCGCCACCCATGCGCTGAGCCCCGCCAAGGTCAGCCGGATTGTGGTGGTCGATGCGCTTGAGAAGCACATGGAAGTGATCGTCGACGATTCGCAGCTCTCGCTCGCCATCGGCAAGAAGGGGCAGAACGTGCGCCTCGCCGCCAAGCTGCTGGGCTGGAAGATCGATATCAAGAGCGAGGAAGAGAAGCGCCAGGAAGTGGAGTCGCAGATGGCCGCCCTGGTGGCGCCGGGTGCGCCGGTTTCGGTGCTGCTGGATTACGGGATGAGCGAGGCGGTGGCGGAGAAGCTGCTGGCGGCCGGGGTCGGGACCATCGAGCGCCTGGGCACCATGACGCCCGAGCAGCTCGAGGAGATTTCCGGCATCGATCCGGCTTCGGTGGAGTTCATTCAGGCAGCCGTGGTGGCATATTACAACCAGTTTGAAGATCCCGGCACGGAAGACGGTTCGGCGGAGTCCCAGGCGGAGAATGCCGCAGTGAGTGCGGTGGTGGACGAACCCGGCGAAGCGCTGGCGGAGCCGGCGGCGGAAGCTGCCGGGGGCGAGGTGAAGCAGGCCGTTCCCCCGATTGCGGCAGAGCCATCGGAAGTGTTGGCAGAGGTTCCCGGAGATATGCCGGAGACGGTGGAACAGTTTGGTACGATAAAGGACGCGGGTTCTCCAAACAATCATGCCGAAGGTGCGGGTGCGGAGAGTGTGCCGGAAAACAGTGGTGGCGAGTAATGGTGTCTCCGCGGGTTAGAAGCAGATAGTTTTCTCTATGAAGAAGATTCGAATCAACGAGCTGGCGCGGGAGTTGGAAGTCAAGGCTCACGAAATACTGGATCGGCTCCCCGAATTGGGCGTGTCGGAAAAGAAGACCCACTCCAGCTCAATCGATGAAGACGTCGCCATTAAGCTGCGTCAGTTCTACGGACAGGACATCCCGGACTACGTGCACGATCCCAACGCGGACGATTCCGCGAGCGAGGTGCATGAGGAAGCGCATGGCGAAGAAAGCCACGAACCACCGCCCGCCACGGCCGGCATGCCGGTAGCAGCCATGCCTCCGGCCCCGGTCCAGCCGCCGGGCGAAAGCGCACCTGTCCCGAAAGAAGAGAAGCCAGCCGCGGAAGAGGCCCCACGTCTGATGGCGCCAATCCGGCCACCGCTGGCGGGCCGGCCGATTCATCCACCGGTGGGCGCCCATGCGCCGGCCAAGCCGGAAGCGCCGCGCGCCACGCCGGCGCCGCCCGCGCCGGCACTCCCGCATCGCAGGCCGGCAGCGCCGCCGGCGCAACCCTCCGCGGCCGCGCCACCCGCGGCACCCGCGGCACCCGCGCCGCAGACTCCGCCGGCAGCCGTGTTTGCCCCCGGCCGTCCGAGCATGCCGGCCGCCAAGCCGCTGCCGACCGCGCCGCGGCCCGGCCAGGTGCTTTCCGGACCAAGACAGCCATTCCCCACGGCGCCGGCGCCCGGCTCCCCGCAACAGCGTCCGCAAGTGATTCCGCGTCCGCCGCAGCACGCGCGCACGGAAGCACATCGCGCGGCCGGTCCGGCGACAGCGCCGTCCATGCCGATGGCGCCGCAGCGTCCGCTGGCCGGCCAGCCGGCAGCGCGCCCGGTGGTGCCGCCGCGTCCGGATCTGGTAGCCAAGCTCAGCGCGCCCCGGCCGGTGATGCCGCAGCAGCCGGCACAGCCTCGTCCCGGAATTCCCAAGGCGCCCAGCGCGCCGGTTCCGGGACAACCGATATATCGCGGTCCCATCCGTCCGGGCCAGCCCATGGTAGCCAAGCCGGGCGTGCGTCCGGGCATGCCTCCGTCGCGTTCCACCGGT
>JAPKZC010000739.1 GCA_026394025.1 Candidatus Solibacter sp. | reverse complement strand
GGTTGCTGCCTCCTGGGCGCCACATAATTCTGGAGACCACATACCGCATGAAATGTGCTTTAACACATTTTATGCGGGAAAACCGCACGTACAGTTTGAGCGGCGGACGGTGGCCAGCGCGCAAGCGCGCCACCTCCGACCCGACACCAAAGAAGCTCGGGAAAACCGAGTGGAGGGAAGGGCCGCTGCTTTCATCAAGCGAACCGAACAGGGCAAGGCTGCTGGACTGCCCCCGCAAGGGAAGGCTCCATCCCGGACCCGTCAAGCCAGGCGCAAAGCGCCCGCGAGACTCGATAATGCCCGCAAACTGCAACGGACGCTATACCGAGTGGCCAAGCAACAACCGGAAAGGAGGTTCACTCTTCTCTACGACAAGGTTTGTCGGCAGGACATCCTGCGGGAAGCCTGGCGTCGACATCGATGCCATCCGGGACTCCGGCGAAGATCGGTTTCTGGGGGAACTGGAACAGGAACTGCGTAACCGGCGGTACCGGGCGGCAATGGTGCGCCGCGTTCACATACCAAAGCCCGGACAGCCGGGAAAGACTCGGCCGTTGGGGATCCCGACGGTAAAGGACCGAGTGGTGCAAATGGCGGTGAAGTTGGTGATCGAACCGTTGTTCGAGGCAGACTTCTTGCCCTGCTCATTTGGATTCCGACCGAAGAAGAAGCCGCGGATGGCGCTGAGCGCAATCGTGCAAAGTGTCAACGAGGGATATTCATTCGTGGTGGACGTGGATTTGAAATCCTACTTGGATACGGCTTCATACTGCCCCCTGGTTCATGATACTTGTTCAAACAGCGGCGGCTGCTGATCGACCACTTTGATTCGCAGGCCTTTACGCCGGCCCTGCCTCACGAGGACTGCCTGCAACTCGCCGCGCTTTACACGCTGCAATACTGTTTGCCGCGAAACGCCGAGTTTCAGCGTGGTCTCCAGCATCGGCAGATACTCCGGCGGCGCCTGCTCGACGATGCGCGCCCGCAGCTCATCGGTGATTCGAATCTGCCACGGCGCCCCTGGGGTGACTTGCTCGCCGGCGATGAAACCGTCGGCCAGCCAGCGATGAATGCTGGACGTATTCATTTCCAGAATCTGCGCCGCCTTACGAATCGAGACCAGTTCGCCGTTGGGCGGCTCGGCCGGCGGTTGGAAACGCGGAATGCCGCGATAGCGGCGCAGGCTGCCGACTTGGTTGGCGGTGAAGCGTTCCCCCGTCGCGGTCTTGCGTCCCTGGCGATTCAAGATTCCGGCGATGACTTCATCCGGATACAGAACGGCCAGTCGGCCGAGCAGCGAGATCGTATCTTCGTCAGTGCGCGGCCCCAGGGGCCGGAACTTCGGCACGGCGACATCCAGCGTAGTAATGGCTCCGCCGCGCCAGCGCAGTGTCAGATGAGCGTGACCTTCGGCTCGTTTCAGATTCAGGACGGCTTCTTCCAGCAGGGTGCGCAGCAGTTCCTTGCGGTCGCGATCCGTGGTGGTCGTTGCGGCCCAGACCTGAAGAATATCGGAGCCCAGCATCTGAAGGCGTTTGAGTTGCTCCGGGTCAAGCGGGCTGGGCCGCTGTTGTTCCCGGCGGCGCAACTCCGCTTCGGCGGCGGCCTGATCGCGAAGC
Source organism: Candidatus Solibacter sp. (assembly GCA_026394025.1). Lineage (GTDB taxonomy): Bacteria > Acidobacteriota > Terriglobia > Bryobacterales > Bryobacteraceae > Solibacter. The sequence continues at coordinate 137 of JAPKZC010000739.1, read as the reverse complement.
CGGCTCTCCCATTCCGTTTCCAGGCCGCGGGCAACCAGCCGATTCTCCGGATCCACGGTCCGGTAGCGGCGCTCGGCCCGCTCGGCTTCGTAGCGCGTCCGCTCTACTTCCAGACGCCATTGCGACAGCGCGGCGTC
>JAPKZC010000827.1 GCA_026394025.1 Candidatus Solibacter sp. | reverse complement strand
GAGTGCCTCAACCATTGCCGGCACGATCTATGCGAGTTCCATCGGGTCAGTGAGCGCGGCGACTCTGACCGGCATGGTCTACGCCAGCTCCATCGGGTCAGTGAGCGCTTCGACCATTGCGGGGACGATCTACGCCAGTTCCATCGGGTCGGTGAGCGCGGCGACTCTGGCAGGCACGGTCTACGCCAGCTCCATCGGTTCCGTTGCTGCGTCGGTAATCAACGGTGCGCTGTACGCCAGTTCCATCGCCTCGGTGAGTGCCACCACGATCAACGGCCTGATCGTCACGTCGCAGATTGCGGCCGGGATCATGGACTCCCTGAACAAGTTTGCCGCGGGGCTGTCGGTGGTTCAGCGTGTGACTGCCCTCCCGTCAACCGCCGGACTGCCCGACGGCGCCTTGGCCCTGTTAACGGTACCGGCGCCGGCGCGGCTGTATCAGATCGTAGCGGCCGCTTGGACGCTGGTGACGGCCAGCACGGCGATCACCGGCCAGTTGCAGGCCGCCGACATCGCCAGCATTCAGGCGTCTCAGATCAACGGACTGATCCTGGCCGGCCAAATCTCACAGATCAATGCCTCGCAGATCAACGGGGCGATTTACGCCAGCTCCATCGGGTCGGTCAGCGCCAGCGTCCTGTCCGGTTCGATCTACGCCAGTTCGATTGCGACAGTGAACGCCGGCGCCATTGCCGGCACCATCAGTGCCGGAACCCTGGGGACGGTCTACGCAACGAGCATCGCCAGCGTTTACGCCACCGCCATCAGCGGCACCATCAGCGCCGCAACCCTGGGGACGGTCTATGCCAGTTCGATTGGGTCGGTGAACGCCACCGCCATCAGCGGCACCATCAGCGCCACAACCCTGGGGACGGTCTATGCCAGTTCGATTGCGACGGTGAACGCCACCGCCCTCGCCGGGAAAATATACGCCAGCTCCATCGGCTCCGTGGCCGCCTCCACCATCAGCGGCACCATCAGCGCCGTCAACCTGGGCACCATCTACGCTTCCAGCATCGCCAGCGTTGCCGCCAGTTCCATCGGCTCCGTTTACGCCAGCAGCATTACCATGGGCGGGACCAGTTCGATTGATTCGATCAACGTGGGGTCGGGCGGCATGTTCTTCACCGGCACCGGGGGAATCGTCATCGCAGGTTCTGGCGGTTTGTCGATTCTGGTCGGCGCCGCAAACGCCAACTATTTCCGCGCGGCGGCCACAATCTTTCCAGACTCCGGGGGCTTCCAGATCGGCACCACGGTCTGTATCGACGCCACCGCCAAGGGCAATTTCAGCTCCCTGCAAGTCCAGGGAGGGACGCGGATCGACGCCAGCGCCAACGCTTACTTCGCCAACATCAGTCGCAACGGGACGGAGATCGGCAACGTGTTCGCGGCGAAGGGCACGTACAACGTGATGGATGGCGGATCCATTATCGGCACAGTGACTTTATGATTTCTACGACTCTCACCCAAGACGAACGCGCCCTGATCGAAGAGCTTGATAACGCGATTGCCAACAATCAGCGTCAAACCCTCGAGTTCCAGAACCAGCGGGCCGGTGCCATGACCATGCTGCTGCGCGCGCGCAAGATCCGCGAGGGCCAGTGGGACTTCCGAAATGGCGCACTGGTTCGCGTGGACGCAGAGGGCCAGGTGCCCATCCTGGTGCGGAACGCCATCGCCGCGCGAGACGCCAACCAGGCGGAACTGGGCATCCAGTTCGCCCAGGAAGCGGTCGCCGGCGGCGATGCCAGCGCCACGCCGCGCCTGGTGCAGGCGGCCTGTCTGGGCGACCTGTGCCGCTACGAAGAGGCTCTGGAGGTGATTGAGAAGGCGTTGCGAGAGTGCTCCGAAGACCAGCACGAATTGATCCGCCACGAGCGGGGGTTCCAGCGGCTCCTCAACAAGCAGTGGAAAGACGGTTGGGCGGATTGGGACTGCCGGGTTCAGCACAGGCAGATGGGAGAGAACCTGGAAAAGGCGTGGCCGGGGATCAAGGAGTGGGACGGCTCACCCAACCGGCGCGTGCTGGTGTGCGGAGAGAAAGGTCTGGGGGACAGCGTGCTGTTTGCCCGCTATCTCAAGGTGCTACTGGACCGCGGCTGCACCCTCCAGTTCCTGGCGGGCAAGGCGTCAACGGCGTTCAGCGAGGTGCTGCGCGGCCGACCGGGGATCTACGGCGCCTACGGGGGCGACGACGCGGTTCCGCAGGTGTCGGAGATGTGGATCTCTCTCGAGAGTCTCCCCCGGTTCCTGGCCGACAGCGGCGAGATCCCTGCGCCGTTCGATTTCCAGACCACATGGAACCCTCCGCCGCGGGCCGGCCGCCCGCTGCGCGTGGGCATTTGCTGGCATGGCCACACGGTCTTTTCCGCTTCCAAGCACCGCAGGCCGGAGGACCTGAAGTACTGGGAACCCATCCTGGCGAAGGGGGGCGTAGAGTTTCTGAGTTTGCAGCTTGGCGAACGAGGCCCCTGCGCAGAAGAACTGCCCGCCAACAGCAGCGTCCTCGACACGGTGCGCCGCGCCTGTTCCTGCGACTTGGTGATCTCGATGGACACCAGCGTCGTCCACATGACGGCGTCGGCCGGCGTGCCCATCTGGATGCCGCTCCACAAGCTGAACTACTGGCCTTGGATCATGACCGATGCGGAACACACGGTCTGGTACCCGTCGATGCGGGTCTTCCGGCAAGACGGCGACGGGTGGGAAGGCGTGTTCCACGAGATCGCAGAACAGTTGCAGTCGAAGGTTCGAGAGGGATAAACGATGGCCTACAACACACAGATCTCCGATGCGGCGGCCAACGCGGCCGCCAACGCGGTCGCTGCGCTGGCGAATTCGGGCTACCTCAAGTTCTATACGGGCTCGCAGCCGGCGAACGCCAACACGGCATTGTCAGGGCAAACCCTGCTGGCCACGTTGACGTTCTCCGCGACGGCGTTTGGCAATGCTGCGGCGGGGGTGGCCACGGCCAACGCCATTGGCGCAGATACATCGGCGGACGCCAGTGGGACGGCGACGTGGTTCCGGGTGCTGAAGAGCGACGGCACTTCGGTGGTGTTTGACGGCACCGTCGGCACCAGCGGCTGCAACCTCAACATGAACAGTAACGTGATTTCGGCGGGCGCATCCGTCTCGGGTACGGCCCTGACCTACTCGATCCTCGAAGCCGG